>JAIRYY010000083.1 GCA_031267485.1 Tannerella sp. | reverse complement strand
CGTTTTTCTGTTCCGAGCGGGACTTCTCGCAGGATATTTTTGTGCATTGCATTGCTCCCGTCATTGCGAGATCCCACCCCAGCTTTGCAGGGGAAAAGAGGAAAAAGACAAAAAAAAACGGTTCGTTAATATACTGATAATAAGCGGCTCTATTTTTCGTCATTGTAAGCGAAGCGAAGCAATCCAGGCACAGGCAAGAACCTGGATTGTTTCGCATCGCTCGGATGACAACGGGGCGGAGGCCTGTCCGGCCCGTCCCGTGAGGGACGGAATGTCGGTAGAAAACGCCAAAAGCCTGTCCAACCCCGTGCCGTCAGGTACGGAATGTGATGATTGTCACATAGCGTACCTACGGCACGCCGTAAAACCGTGGGAACCGGTTTCTACCGACATTTTGTCCCGACGGGACAAGGGTATCCCGTTTTTCTGTCCCGAGCGGGACTTCTCGCAGGATATTTTTGTGCATTGCATTGCTCCCGTCATTGCGAGCGAAGCGAAGCAATCCAGGCGCAGGCCGTGTAGCCCGGACGGTTGTCAGTCGACCGCCTGTGCCTGGATTGCTTCGTACCTCGCAATGACGACTGATATTCCCGCTATTGCGAGGTCTCCCGTTCATCGTTAAAGCTCGTGCAACGTTTGGCCGGTGAGATGCATCCTTACATATATATGTTTAATTTTATTTATGGAATATGAAAACAGAAATTTTGTTGCTGGGGTTTGTGATCGGTCTTTTATGTTCGTGCAATGACGGAAACGGGAATGAGGATAACGGCATCTTGAAAAGCGAGGCCACGGTAGTATGGAAAGGTGAATACGAGGTCGATGGCTGCGGTTTTTTCGTGAAGATAAAAGGGAAGGAGTATAAACCTGAAAATGAAGAAGTCTTTGGCGACGATTTCAAATCCGTGACGGAAACGGAAGTAGTTGTCGAATATGAGCTGTCGGATAAAAAAATCGAAAAGGCATGTTACGATTCCCCGTCGCCGCCATCTTTTGATGGAATAAAAATAATCACCCTGTCCATCATCGCTTATCCGGAGTAAAAATTCAACTCCCGCAGGCTTCGCAAACTCTGCCGATTTTTTAAAAAAAACCTTTGCGAATTGCCCGAAAGCCGCCTGCGGAAGTTGAAGAAATCATTAAATAAATAGCCTTTTGATATGGCGTTCGTAGATATTCTCGATGACCTGTTTCCCGACGATATCCCGGTGCTGTTCCAGCAGGCCGGTATATTCCGCGCCGTATTCGGCGGCCACCTTGTAGCCGACGTGTATTAACTGCCGGAAGTTCGGGTTGTAATCGGGATGGCCGGGAATATGGCGGAGCGTGGCGCTCAGTTTCTCGCCGCTCCAGCGTTCGACTTGCGCGGGCAGGGGCAGGAGGTTTTTGTCGATATCAATCACGGTGGCATACGGGCCGCAGAGTTCGTCGAAACGTGCGAGGGCGCCGGAATAAATCGCCTTGGCCATGCGGATGGCTTCGCCGTCGCCCGACGCGGCCAGTCCGATGATTTCCTCGAGCCAGGTCGTCCCGGCCGTCTTGACGTGGATACCCTTGTCATATTTGCGTATCAGCCCGCCCATCACCGGATAAATGGAAAACTTGTCGCTCCCGGAATGGATGCTGAGTTTCAGGTTGGCGGGCAGGCCAAATTCGCCGATAGCATAGTCAATCACCAGCAGGTCTTCTTCAAACTCGCGGGCAAACTGCGCCACATCACCCACATAGTCCACGCCCTTGTTAAAGCGTCCGGTGAATTTGGGGGCGATGGTCTGCGCCGGGATTTGTTCGCCGGCGATAGCGCTCAGGATGAAAAACATTTCGACGGGCGACTGCGCCTCATTCACCTCGTCCATCGAGACTTCGGCGATAAAGTTCCCGGCGCCTTTCGCCTGTTCGATGTGGCGGTAGATTTTCCCGGCTTCCCGGACGGCGTGGAGGAAACGCGCGGCGATGTCGCGCAGGAGTGATTCGGGCACGTCAAACGGCGCGTCGATGCCGGGAATCTGCAGCTTCCCGGTGTACTTCAGGTTCCTTGCGACGAAGGCATCCACGTCGGCCTCTGCCGCCGGGAGGCCGATGTAATCGGCCACGTCGAGGGTGAAGAAGTCCGAATGTTCGATAAACTTGTCGACGTTGCCGAGGTTGATGTGGTCGGCGTCGACGAAATACGCGCCCGTATATCCCAGCGCCCGGACGGCCCCGTCGGCCTCGCGGCGCGTATCGGCGGGGGTAGAGTGGACGATGGTGTGTTCGCGGTTCGATTTGTTCCACACCGGGATGATTTCCAGACCCAGCGCGCGGCTGGCTTCCAGCAGGGCTTTCAGTTGCGCTTCTCCCTGATGGGCAAAACGGTCGCCCGTTCCAAATGAATACTTTCCTAATTCCATAGTTCTTTTTTTATTATTGTTATAAGTGAAAAACGCTTTTCCGCTCCCGTAACCGCAGAGCCTGCGTTTTTTTTCATTTTTCGATAAGTTTCGCCAGATAAGTTTTACCCGTGATGGTAATCCATCCGAACAGAAGCCCGATAAAGCCGTAAATCATCTCGACGGTTGCAGCCGTGCCGAAAGTCGCTTCCGGGACATACGTCATGATTCCGAAAAAGCAGCCGGATGCAACGAACATGCCGGGAATCAAATCAACCCAGGGCACTTTTTCCAGATAGAGAACCACGAAAACGACAATGAACACAGCCAGCGGAACGGCGAAAAAAGCCGACGGAATCAACCCGGCAATCAGTATGATACCGACTGAGAACGTGATTCCCACGGCATAGCCGATAAGCGCCCGGATACCGCCTTTCAGCGTGCATCCCGAAAAGAAATAGACGGCCCACGCCACAAACGCAATGTAGGTGAATCCTTTTTCCGAACCGACAGGCATGTAGCCTTTAAGAAGCTGGTCTATACAGACAATAACTAACGCCAGAAGTCCCGTATACGCAGACCCGACAGCAAAAGAAAGTTTCTTCATACGAAATTCAATTTTAATGAGTATTTTATATTAATTAAACTGTTTGTTCCCGGCACTGTCATGTTTCCGCTGAACGGAATTTGTCTGTTTCGCTTTCATTTCCCATAGCAGAACATTCAGATTAATATCATTTATA
>JAIRYY010000007.1 GCA_031267485.1 Tannerella sp. | reverse complement strand
ATCGGCTCATCGTGGCACGACGGCCAGATATAGGCGGCCACGTAATAATCGTTTTTTACTGTTTCCTCTTTCTGCTGCCGTTGTGCGCAGGAAATCGTAAACCCCAAAAGGGCACACAGGATCATGCTGTTTTTCATAGTCAAATATATTTCAGTTAATAAATTTTCAATCATATTCCTTTTGATTCGAGACATTTCCTCAGTTTCTGCAAAGACGTCCATATCTGATTTTTAATCGTCTTCACCGACACGGACAGTTTTTCCGAAATATCTTTTTGCCGGTATCCCTTCACGCGGTGGAGAAGAAAGACCTCGCGGCTGCGTTCCGGCAGGCGTCCGATACAATCGTAAAGCGCCATCCGAAATTCATCGGCTTCCAACGGGTTGTCTTCATAATACGAATCCGCCTTATCCTGATTTTCAAGCATTGCCTGATAGTTTTTAGCGGAGCGGAGATGATTCAGGGTTATGTTTTTTGCCATTTTAAAGAGATAGCCCGACACATTTTCCCTGATTTCAATCTTTCCCCGGTTATCCCACAAGTTCAGAAACAGTTCCTGCACGGCATCTTCGGAATCCTCCCTGTTTTCCAGCATGCCGAAGACATACCGGCACAGACGGCCGTAATAACGCATGAACAGCCTGTTATAGCTGACATAATCGCCGTCTTTGATGGCAGCCATCAATATTTCGTCTGGAACATGAATCTCGGACATGGTATCAATAACATATCAGTATTTATACCCCCAAAAATACGAATGTTTTCAAAATAAACAAACGGTTGATACGGATTTTTTCATTTGACCCGGCCGGATACCGGAAATTGCCGCTTATTTCACCCGGAATAAGCCGACTGCGCATGACCTTTTCATGAGCCTCTTGTCGGATTCGAACCAACGACCCCGAGATTACAAATCACGTGCTCTGGCCAACTGAGCTAAAGAGGCAGGTGGGAAAGCTACCTGCATCGCACCGCTACAACCTGCGTACCCTTGCTGCGGTCAAGCCCTGGGGGGATTTCGAGGGAGCTGGTCGTGCAGGACTTTCCCATGTTGTTTCAAAGAACTGTTTCCCCGCGTGCCGGGGAAATTTTCCGGGTGCAAAGATAAACATTATTTTTGAAGTACCAAAAAGAAAGCGCGCGGATTCAGGGCAACCGCACCAAAATGTCAAAGCACACGGATGGATGACACAGCAACGCTACGTCGTCAGGCACAGCAACGTTACGTCGTCAGTCGATGCAACATTGCTGTGTCATCATCCATCCGTGTGTCAATGATTTGGTGCGGTTGCCCTGGCGCGGATTCAATTATCCCATGAGGGATCATAGACAATCAGCGCATTTGTCGCACTGCCGCCAAGACCGATGTATATTTTACCGTTATAGTCATACATGCAATGAATACTTCTGTAGTCTGACGGCAGACGGGACTTTCTTGTCCAGACATCATTCACCGGATTATATTCAAGTATATAATAGTCCCCATCTATCACATAGATACGCTGATGCCGAATGTTCGCCACTCCGGCAAGAATGTCTCCGCTATAAATGCTGCATGACGTTTTCAATGTCCACGTAGCCGCAAAGTCCGCTGTTATCCACAATTTGCCGTTGCACACTTCCTGATCATCCCTGCCCATTCCTGCATAGATAACGTCATTGAGCATAACCGCCATACCTCCATATTGCTTGACCGGGAAATCCGTTTTTTTCTCCCAGGAATAATTTCCGACATCATAGAGCCATACATCCTGCTTTACCGTATCTCTTTTTCCTCCCACATATATAATACCGTTGCCCTTTGCGCACCCCGCAGCCATGCATAATGTATCCGCTCCCTGACTCCGGAGTTCCCAGGAATTGAAGTTCGGATTATAATAATATAATCCCGGTTTCGTCTTCACTTCAGCGTTTTCATCATATCCTCCATACACATACGCTCCGTTTCCATAGCGTACTCCGGTTTGCCATTTTGCCGCTCCGCCGCTGAATGCCTGACGCTCGTGCCAGTCTTTGTCTACAATCGAATAGTACCACAGTTCATTGGTAGACCTGGGGCCGAGGTCGCCGCCCAGCAAATATAAGTTGTCATCTATGGCAAAATAGGCGCTTGAGCCCGGCAAACGCGGTTCTCCGGGGAACGGTTTCAAATTCGTTTCGAATATCGGAGGCGTTGTAAAGCGCTCTGCATCGACATCATACGACGTGCCGTCAGCGTTTGTCGCAAAAGCGCGGATATAATAGGTTACACCTCCCGTCAGATTTGTCAGCGTCCCGGACAATACGCCCGTACCGAACGGCAACGGCAGGACGCTGTCCACAAGCGTCGGTAACGGATTGGTTGACGACCAGCAAATACCCGCGGCAGTAATCCGCGTCATCCCTTCGTCTTCAATGACGCCGCCAACATTCACGTTTCCGTTTTGCATGTCTGCCTCGCCAACCGTTCCCGTCTGCACCGTTGGAACGCTTTTCTTTGTGGTAAAGGTTATCTGATCGCTATAATGAATCTTGCCGTAATTGCTTATCGCATAAGCCTGTGCATAATAGAGTTCCTGAGGCGTAAGCTCAGTCACGATTGCAGCAAACTCACCTGTGCCGGAGCCGCGGTGAATCGTATCGCCCGATATTGTGGGGTCAGGCGTTAACGCCCAGCAGAATCCCCGCTCGACAATTTCCACCGTCTCGTCACCGTCATTGGTAACCGACGATGTCAATGTCACATCGGTAAACCCGGGACTGATACTGTTGATTTTACCCACACGCGGCATGCCGTCTCTTGTCAAAATGGAATCGGTTTCGCCGGTAAACATGTCGTATGTGTTAACGACAAATGCCTGGACATAATAAGTTTCGGAAGGGGTAAGACCTGTAATCTGGCATAAATAGATGCCGTCGTCATCCGTACTTTCACTTTCCACCGAATCCTTATCGGCAAAATCCATTCCTCTGGAATAATAAACGCCGCGTCTTATAATCTCGCCTTCTCCGAAGTCTCCGATCTGGCCTCCCACTGTCGCTTTGGAGGCAAACACGTCCCGCTTTATGGTAATAACCTCGCCCGTACCAATCCGGGTCGAGTCGGAAAGCTCGGGCGTCCCGTATTCAACTCCATATTCATTTATTGCATACGGACGGATATAATACTTCGTGTTATGCGTCAAACTTTTCAGTATCAATGTGTAAGAACCTATGCCAACTTCCGCGTCGAGAATCGTGTCGCCATTTTCCACGGTAGGAGATGGCGATGTTCCGTAACAGAAACCGCGTTCGGTGATTTTGGATCCGTTTTCCTTTAGAATTTCCGCCGTCACTTCAATCGTTGAAGCCGTTTTACTCTTCACCGACGCGCCGTCCTCTTTAAAGATCGGTTTGCCCGCGCCCCTGACTCCCGGTTCCAGTTTCCGGTCTTCAATGCAACCGGAAAGCAGCAGTACAAAAAACACAAATGTCAGAATATTAATGCTTCGCAATCTTTTCATTTTCTTTCCCGTTTAAAAAAACACGCCAATACCGGCATTTGCAGATGCGTATTTGAAATTCAGCACACTGCAGCCAAGTGATCCATAAAATACTTTCCCCATCCGGAACGTGGCATCCAAATCCAAAGCCAGGCCGCTAAAAGATGCGTTTTTATCTTTAGCCCAAATTATACCCTGAGATTCCGCGACGGTAATGCCCATCTTATTAATTTCATACAGTTTCTCCCGGGTACAGTAGCCGGCGCCCACGGATATATAAAACGACGGCATCGCTTTAATCACAATACCTCCGGTTCCAATCCACATATTCTCCTTATATTTTAACGTCGGATCAGGATAGCTGTTTTCAAAACCCTCCCCGCTATCCACCTTATCGATTTCCATTTCCGCCGTATAATTCTGAAACGACATATTCGTGCGAAAACGCAGATACCATCCGACCGTCCGCCCCACTCCACCAACGGTCAGGCCATAAGGAGCATAATAGGAAGCCGAATAACCGGCAAAAAACGCCATTTTCACTTTTTCACGGGGCGGCTTTTTCGCAGTTGCGTTTGCCATGGAAGCATTGCCATGCAACAACTCCAGCTGATTTCTCCAGTATTCAGCCTCCGCCCTGTTTTTGGAGGTCCCGATGCCCTCCGTGTAATACAGGACAAGTTTGTTCATACTGATTGTATCGTTCAATTCGGCGGCCTGATCCGTCAGACATTCCAGACACCGGCTCATCACATTGCGCATGGTTATGCGCATTGATTCATCCGCCAGCCAGATGGAAGTCAACTGATTAATACTGTATGGATCACAATTCGGGATGCCCTCTTCATAATATATTTTAGCGGCGCCGAAATCAAGGCTATCCATGGCTTCGTCTCCCTGTCTGTTATATTCCGTCCGTCTCTGTGCTGCAACAGCCAAAGTTGCAAACAGCAACACAACCAATATTTTTGCTCTTTTCATGTCTCTCGCTATCTTCTTCCAAAAAAGATTTTTTGAGGTACAAAGATAAGGGAATATATGATACAAAAGAAATAAAGCGCAAAAAAAATAACCGCAACATGCCTGAAATACCGTCAATCGTATTTTTCCAAAGCCACTTTGACAGTCTTCCCCCTGTCATCGTAAACATCGTACAAACCATCCGCACGCAAAAATGCACGGCCATTAATGGACTGATCCACATTGATATATTTACACGGAATACGTTCTATCCCCTTTTCATCTATTGCTCCGTATAGCTGTGTCTTCCGATGCCTCACAATCTTCAGGAGGTCGCCAAAATCAACTTTAATTACGGTATAATCGGCCAAACGTTCATTTATTTCTATCTTTTCTCTTTCTTCCCTGCACTGGCCAATCAGGTTTATGACCTCGTCGGTTGCCTTAATATTGACGGCGGCCATCAGATCCGCTTCGGCTCCCGAATAATTATTGTTTTTCATCTTCGTTCTTGCCGAAGATAAAAGACCGGCGTATTTTTTTTCCAGTTGCGCGGCATTTGCGGAATTATCAGCAGGCGCCTCAACAGAAGTCTGAGTGCGTGCCGTTTCCGGTATTGAAACAGGCTTCCGTTCCGGATTCGACGCCAAAGTCCGGCCTGTTTCCGTACCGGTTCCCCGCGCCGGAATATCAGTCCGGGGTTGCAACTGTTGCCCGTCCGGCAGCATCTGCAACGGCTCCCCGTCTTCCGGATTCCGAAGCGTGTCCTCCTGCACGGATTCGCCGGAAACGGAATCATTATCAGCCTGCGCATTTTGTCCGGAAATCAGCGGAACGTCATTCTCTCCCGGCAGGTCTATCCCTGGAACAAAACTCTGCGATGATGCGATATCGGCAAAATAACTGTATACGGCATATCCCACGAATGTGAAAAACAGAATAAAGACCACCAGAAGAATCCGTTTCGCCGCCTTTCTTTTCGTTTTTTTCTTCGTTTTCGTCTGTTTTTCATCAGCGGAAGCAGATACCAGGAGTGTTCTCTCATCGTCCGCACCATCCGTTTTTTTCAGCGAAGGTACATTAATCGCCTCCGTAAGCTCATCTTCCGATGCCTGTCCCGATTCCACCAGATTATTTTCCGAAAATTCATACGGAGGAATATCCAGGGAAGCAAGCATTTCTTTCATTTCCGGATAGCGATTCTCCGGTTTCACTTCCATTGCCCTAAGAATCGCTTTTTCGGTTTTTTTCGTGATATTGGCATTGTACGACGACGGCGGCAGCATTTGTTTGGTAGCCCGCAATATTGATTCGACGGGTATCACTCCCGTCAGGAGATTGTACATCGTAGCTCCCAGCGAATAGATATCGGGACAGGGAGAGAAATTCTGCGTACCCTCGTCGTCATACTGTTCAATGGAGGCAAAACCTTTCGACAGCGTAAGCGTGGTCGTGCTCGTTTCCTGCTCATCCATGTCATACCGTTTGCTTACCCCGAAATCAATAAGGCGCGCATTGTCGTCCTTATCAATAAGGATATTGCTTGGCTTGATGTCAAGATGCACAATATTCTTGTCATGCACAAAATCAAGGGCGTTTCCCACCTGATGGACATATTTAAGCACCCTGTTCTCGGACAGTACACCCTCTTTATCAAGCATATATTTCAGGGAACAGCCCCGGATATATTCCATGATGATATAGGCCGTATTGTTTTCTTCGAATACTTCCAGCACATTCACGATATGGGGGTGATGCACATCCGAGAGGATATTGGCTTCCCTGATTAATTTTTCCTTGAACTTGTCGAACAGTTTTTCACCCGTTGCGGAGTGAACTTTAACGGCATACGAATCCCTGTCACGATAGCAATAGTCTTTAAAGAAATATTCTTTAACACAGACAGGCACTTTCGTTTTCATTGCGCCAAGCCCCCCTTTCACTTCCGTATCCCATACTCCCAAATACGTGATACCAAAACCGCCCTGGCCTATGGTATGGGTAAGCTGGTACTTCCTATTCTGCAAAAAATATCCGTCGGGTAAATTCATAAATACTCTCCGTACTACTAATTCCGCACAAAGATAATGCAAGTTGAGCGGAATACAAAATAAAGATGAGGTTTTTATACCAAAGAATAAAACAGCGATAAGATATATTGCCTGTATCCTGTCGCTCTTTGCACATTCTGAACGGGTAAGATATAAAATGAGAAATTGTCGCGCGCTTCTTCCGTACAATATTCCACAATCATATCCTTCAAGGATTCGGCGTTAAGTCCTCGGGAAAAAAGGCTTTCCAGTTTTTCATCCGGGAAACATTCGGTGACACCGTCCGTACACATCATGAAAATGTCGCCGTTCCGTATGTCCGTTATAAGTTTCACGTCCGCATTAACCGAATGATTCGAACCCATAACGGCTCTTGTTATAACATTCCTGTGCGGGTGAACGGCTGCTTCCTCTTTTGTTATTTTCCCGAGCTGCACCCACGAATTGACGAGCGAGTGGTCTTGCGTTGCATGGATAATCTTTCCATCGCGAATGTGATAAATCCGGCTGTCTCCGATATGCGCGACCGTTATGCCGGAAGCGCCGACATATAAAAAAGTCAGCGTCGTGGCCATTCCTTTCGCTTCCGGATGCAGTTTGACATATTCGTCGAAACGGGATTCCGTATATAGAACGGCTCTGTTGATAAATTCTTCGGAAGGATCTTCAGCGTCAAAAAAGGTGTCAAAAAAAGTCTTGAATGAATCGCAGGCAAGCGCGCTTGCAATCTCGCCTTTCTCGGCGCCGCCCACGCCGTCGCAAACCATAAAAAAACGTTCCCCTGAACTTGCCAGTTCCGACAACGGATATATAAAATCTTCATTGCTCCCGCGCCCGCCTTTTTCAGTTGCGGCAAATGGCCTTTCTAATGTTATATTCATGGCAAATATAGTTTTTATTCATTAAAACGGACGGCCGTATGCCCCATGACAATTTCATCATTGTCTTTCAGAACCACTACGTCGCCGCTTTTTATACATTTTCCATTATATAACGTGTTATTTTTGCTGTTATTGTCCGAGAGACAATGAAAATATCCGCCTTTCGGATTTTTTTTGACTTCTATCCGCAGATGGCTGCGACTCATCGTCCTGTCATTCGTCTGTATGCAAATAGAGGCCGTAGAGGCATTCGCCTTACGACCAACTATTACAATCCCTTCGTTTAACGGAAATTCCTGCCGGGGCGTATCAGGATCCTGAAGGACGGTGAGACGTCCGACGCCTTCCTTTTTCACTTTCGGCGAAATCACAAGCGTTTCCGACTCAGCGTCATTCCCGGCCTTTTGTTTCAGATAGGATATGGGTATTTCCCGTTTGCATTTCGGACACTTAAAGGACACGATATCCTCCGGTATCTTCGTTTCATCAACTTTAAGCCCGACCTTACAATGAGGACATTTAATGGGAATCATAGAATGATTGACACATCAGCTTCATTTATGTCGGATGAATAGGTATCAATATCAAAATCATTGATCATATCATCCATCGTAATGAAATCGGAACTGTCATCCACAACTCCGCCGATCTGAAAATCGACATCGTAAGAATCATCTATCTGAACAAAATCCATATCCGTACTCACCGTATCGTCTATGTCGACAAAAACGGCATCGCCAGTAGTTACCATATCGTTATCCAATGTAACGAATGTATATTCATCTTTCATACCTGTTATAATTAATAATCCGTTGCAAATGTATTACGTTTCACGCGTATGTGACACCGTTTATCCATTGCATTTTCTTAATAACGGACAAAATCGTGGAGTTATTGTACAAATTTGAAGAATTTATGTACGAATCCATTTAGCCCTGCAGGCCGATACCGGACAGCGTTTTTTATTGCTCAGGGATTCCCAGGGAATCTCGCCCAGGAATGTGCCGCATTTGGGACACACGTAATCTATTTTAAACTGATGGGCAAGGCGTTGCAGCTGGGCGGGTATCTTTGCGGCCTGACGCGCCCCGAAATAGATGCCTATCGTCGGCGCCAGAACGGCCAGGATGAAACTGAAGATGAAAACGCCCTTATTGGTATGCCCCATGAAACCGAGCACGATTCCGGCAACGCCCACCACGGCAAACGGCAGCGACTGAAACAGCCTCGTCTTAAACTGGTTGCTTGACTGAACACGAATTTTTTCCCTTATATATTCATCGTATACATTTTTGAGACGCGCAAATTCCTCGCTGTAATCATTGTCCCTTTTCAGTATATCGTTTACCGTCAGGGTGTAATTTGCGCCAAACGTAATCCCGTCAGCCGCCGACACATACTTTCTGACAATCTGACAGTCATTGACGAACGTTCCATTGGTCGATCCGAGGTCATCCAGCAACAAATTGCCCTTTTCATCCCGTGTCAACTGTGCATGATAACGACTTACCTGCGGGTCGTCAATCACGAAATCATTGTCTGCGGCTTTTCCTATCCTAATTTTCATTATCTTCAGTTTCTTTTTTCAAAGCCTCTTTGCCGGGGCCTAAAACTTCAGCCTCCAGCATATCTTTCAAGGCTCTGAGCGGATCTTTGGGTATGATCAGTTCCCGGGGCTTACCTTCATTCGCAAGCAGCAGCAGTTTCTGTTTAGGCAGGTTTATCTGTAATATATGCTTTTTGTTCACGATATGACTTTTCCCCACCCGAATCAATATGGTATCGGGATTGGAAATCTGTATGGCCAGCATCTCCTCTATCTTCCCGATATTCACAGCAAAAGTGAATTGAATGCCTTCAGCCAGAAGCAGTTTGGTGTAATTCCGGTCTGCTTCAAAATATAAAATATGTTCAATATTTATACGCAACAACTCGTCCCGCGTTTTTATCATCAAATATTTGTCCATTGTATAGGGTCTAATAGTTTTTCGTCTTTTTTTTTAAGATTAGCAAAAGTACGTTTTTTTGTCAATACTTCCAAAATTATCCGGATATTTTATTTCAACAATTTATTTTTTGCGACGGTAGCGACAAAATCCTTCAGGTAAAAAGGCTCGAAATACGCCCCGTTTTCAAACTGTCCGTTTTCGAACGCCCGCTCCGACAATGCGGCCATACCGGAAGCGAGCGGATGAATGCCTTCTATAAACAATGCATTTGACGACCGTATCACATCTTTACATTTCGAGACGCCGCTGCCGAAAAAATAAACCTCCCGTTTTTCCAGAAAGGCGGCATACGTTTCCTCCGTAACAGTTTCGGCTTCCGTATCACGTATTTTCCGAAGTGATTTGTCATATATTGCCGCGTAAACTTCCATTCGGCGGGCATCGATCATGGCACACAAAAGCGGCTCCGGCTGATGCCCGTCCGGTATCCGTTTCACGGCTTCCGAGGCCATGATTTCCAGCGTGGGAATACTCAGCAAAGGCACATTCCAGCCGAAACAAAGACCTTTTGCCATTGAAACGCCGATTCGCAGGCCGGTATAGGAACCCGGACCGCCGCTGACCGATACGGCATCGACCGTTAAACCCAGGCATTTCGATTCGCTCACGGCCTCCTCGACAAAAACGCCCAGCAGGGAAGCATGAGACGGGCCGTCAAATGAGGCTTTTTCAAATACCGTTCTTCCTTTTTCGGATAATGCCACGGAACAGACCGCCGTCGCTGTTTCTATGTTGATTATTGCCATAACTAACGATTTTCGGACAACAAAAGTACACATTAATTTTATAGGAGAACAATTCTGACGGCAATTATTATCCGGGCGTGCGCCTCCGGCCGGGACATGCCGCAGCATAACGCGCACACGCGCGGGACAGCCGACATCCGGAAAAAACAAGTCCGGCATTTGTCTTTTACGCCCCGTTTCACTACCTTTGTCTTTTTTTTAATCAAAACAGACATGATTCAATCAATGACCGGCTTCGGAAAAGCAATTGCCGAACTGCCGACAAAAAAAGTGACAATAGAAATAAAAGCGCTCAACAGTAAGC
>JAIRYY010000266.1 GCA_031267485.1 Tannerella sp. | reverse complement strand
TCCGGGACTTTATGTGGTGCAGGCTGGTGGCAAGAGCATAAAACTGCCGGTAACCGGCAACGGAACCGGCGGCAGTACAGCGCCTCCGCCCAAACCTGAAACCCGGACGGCGGCCTATACTCCGGCACCAAGCCTGAGGGCAGGCAGCGGCTTTTACAGCTACTGGAACATCTCGGATGGTAATATTAAGATTCCTATTGATATGAGTCAGGTAAAAGCCATTCGTTTCACGGCCGAACACGGTATAATCATTGAATATCGCAATGGCCAGACAATCGAAATCTCCGACTATCAGGGCGGCAGTTTTGATATTGAACCCGCTCCCATCCCTGCCAACGGCTGGGATTTCAGCAAGTATGAATACTGGGGAGGATCATATGGCTTCAACAACACCTATAGTCACAGTGATTTGTATGGATGGCTCGTTGTCGGAATAGTACATAAGAATGGAGTCATAATTTATGATTTCAGAAATGAAGTCGAGCGATACTATGCCAATAATGAGATTAATCCCGAAGTTTGGAAAAAGAAAGTGCTTGGACAGGTTTTGAGACTTTCTATGCTGCAGACGAATGAAACAGGATTGACCGCTGCATGTTCTTATTTGAACCAATGGGGAAACATGGTGAAGTGGAATCCTTTTAATGGCAGGGGTGAAATTGGTCTTGATACCCAATACTATTTTTTAGACAACGATTCCAACAATTTCGCCCCTACGGTTATAAAAACCACTGCCGAAGGGATAAAGATGGTGGCTACATCCAAAAAAGACGGGAAAGAATACTCCCATACCTTTAAAGGGTGGAATCCGCCGAAGTACTATATTATCATAGTAAAAAGGGGTGACCATTTGGTTGCGCTCCGCTGGCGCGGACTTAATGAAAAGAAAACATATCAATTTATTCATACTATACTTCACGCGGGATATTTTTGTGCATTGTATTTCTCCCGTCATTGCGACGAAGGACGCAATCCGGGTCGTCGCCTGTGCCTGGATTGCTTCGTTCCTCGCAATGACGGGGAGGGAGACTGCGATGAATAGCAATGCACAAAACCATGCTGAGCTCAGTATAATCACTAATCACTAATCATTAATCACTAATCACTAATCACTAATCACTAATCACTAATCACTAACCATTAATCATTAATCACTAACCATTAATCATTAATCATTAATCACTAATCACTAATCACTAACTACCGTCATTTATGCAGACCGCACTCGCGGTGTTCGGGGGTTTCCCACCACCAGCGTCCGGAGCGGACGTCTTCGCCGGGCGTTACCGGGCGGGTGCAGGGGCAGCAGCCGATGCTCGGATAGCCGCGGTCGTGGAGGGCGTTGCGGGGGACGCGGTTCGTCCGGACGTAGTCCCATACTTCCTGTTCGCTGCAGTGGGCAAGCGGGTTTACCTTCAGCAGGCCGTTCGTATCATCCCACTCCACGATCTGCACTCCTGTGCGCGTGACGGACTGATCCTGGCGGAGGCCGCAGATCCAGGCGTCGAGCGTCGAGAGGGCGCGTTCGAGTGGCTCCAGCTTGCGGATGCGGCAACATTCGCGGCGTTTTTCCACGCTTTCGTAGAACGCGTTTATCCCGTTCGTCCGCACATAGCGTTCGACGGGCGCGCTTTCCGGGAAATATACCTCCATCCGGATGCCATAGGTCATGTTCGTCCGGTCTATCAGTGAATATGTTTCGGGGAAGAGGCGTCCGGTATCAATCGTGAAAATGCGGGCGCCGGGGTCGATTTTCAGTATCATGTCGGTCAGCATCTGGTCTTCAAGCCCCAGGCTCGATGCCAGGGCGATGCGGTGGCCGTATGTCTGGAGAAAACTCGCAAGTATTTCCTGCGGTTTTCTCGTGGCGAGGTTTCGGTTCAATTGTTCAGCTTCTGTTTTCATATGCGGGCAAGGATTAAATTGAGTAAGTCTGTTCTTCGAGCGATTCCACGATCATACCCGCCCCGACGGTTTCGAGGGTAGCTTCGCTGATCAGCACGAGGCTGCCGGTTGTCCGGTTTTCGGCGTAGAGGTCGTGTTTCAACGGGCGGGAAGTTTTTATCCGGATGTGCGCGATGTCGTTCATCCGGACGGTCTTGTCGTCCGTGATGTTCTCCAGCGTGTTGATGTTTACCTTGAAATAGACATCCCGGACTATCCCGAAAACCTCATCCGTAGCATGGCGGATGATGTACTTTGCGCCAACGCTTACCGGACGGTGGTTCAGCCAGCACACGAGCAGCGATATGTCGGCTCCGATGCGGGGGATGCTGCCTTTTTGGACAATCATGTCTCCCCGGCTGACGTCCACATCGTCGGTCAGGCGGATGGAGACCGACTGGGGTGCGAAAGCGGCGTCGAGGGAGCGGTCGCCTCCGTCAATCGCCGCCACGGTCGATTCCGTAAACGACGGCAGTACGACCACGCGGTCGCCGACCCGGATTCCGCCTCCGGCCAGACGTCCGGCATAAGCCCGGTAGTCGTGGAACCGGTCGTTCTGCGGACGGATGACGTACTGCACCGGGAAGCGCAGCGGAAGCGCGCCGATGCCCTCCCTCACGGGGATGTTCTCCAGCAGATGCAGCAGCGTCGGGCCGCTGTACCAGGGCATCCGGTCCGAACGGTTCACGACGTTGTCGCCGTCACGCGCCGAAACGGGTATGTAATGTACGTTTCGCAGCCCCAGCTTCGCGGCGATCCCGGCATATTCAGCCCGTATCCGGACGAACGCGTCCTCCGTGAAATCGACCATGTCCATCTTGTTGATGGCCAGTATCACGTGGTCAAGCCGCAGGAGGGATGCGACGTACGAGTGGCGTTTCGTCTGCTCGGTGATTCCGTTGCGCGCGTCGACAAGGATAACGGCGGCATCGGCCGTGGATGCGCCCGTTACCATGTTGCGGGTGTACTCGATGTGCCCCGGCGTGTCGGCAATGATGAATTTCCGTTTCGGCGTGGCAAAATACCGGTACGCCACATCAATCGTGATGCCCTGCTCGCGTTCCGCCCGGAGGCCGTCGGTAAGCAGCGCCAGATTTATCCCGTCGCCGCCAAGCCGCTCGCTCGCCGCCCTGACGGCTTCCAGCTGGTCTTCAAAAATAGATTTGCTGTCGTAAAGCAGCCGTCCAATCAAAGTGCTTTTCCCGTCGTCGACACTGCCGGCGGTGGTAAAGCGTAATAATTCCATATCCAAATATCCGTTCATGTGCTTTATCCTGTTAAATTAAAAATATCCCGCTTTCTTGCGGTCTTCCATTGATGCTTCCGAACGCCTGTCATCCGAGCGTCCGCCGCGTTCCGTGACTCTCGACGAGGCAATCTCGCGTATGATGTCTTCGAGCGTGTTCGCCTCCGAGAGTGTGACCCCCGTACAGGTGATGTCGCCGACCGTACGGCAGCGTACGCGGCGTCGCATCGGTTTTTCGCCCGGTTTCAACTGCATGAAGGGATAGTACGCCAGCCAGATGCCGTCGCGTTCGAAGACCTCCCGCTCGTGCGTGTAGTAAAGCTCCGGCAGTTCAATGTTCTCCTGGAGAATGTACTGCCAGACGTCCATTTCCGTCCAGTTGCTCAGCGGGAAAATGCGAAAATGTTCACCCGGCTGCTTTTTGCCGTTGAACGTGTTCCACAGTTCGGGACGCTGGTTTTTGGGGTCCCACTGCCCGAACTCGTCGCGGTGGGAGAAAAACCGCTCCTTGGCGCGCGCCTTTTCCTCGTCGCGCCTCGCCCCGCCCAGCGCCGCGTCGAACCTGTATTTTTCGATCGTGTCGAG
>JAIRYY010000260.1 GCA_031267485.1 Tannerella sp. | reverse complement strand
TCCGCGAGGCCGTTGAGGTCTCTCACAACCCGGTTATAATCGATAATCGTAAGCTGGGATGCCGGAAAACATACCGCCATGAAATAGTTGTATTCCTCATCGCCGCGGTGATTCGGGTTCTGCCCCGCCTTTTCGGCCCCGACTAAGGCGGCGGCGGCGGAACGGTGGTGTCCGTCCGCTATGTAGAGCGCCGGCATGGCCGCAAACAGTTCCGTCACGCGCGCAATATCGGCGTCGACATCGACAATCCAAAAGGTGTGGCGGAACCCGTCCGGTTCAGCCGTGAAATCATATACGGGAGATTCCCCCGCATACCGGGCGACAATCCCGTCCAGTTCCCCGTTGTCGGGATAGGCAAAGAACACCGGTTCAATGTTGGCGTTATTGACGCGCACATGTTTCATGCGGTCTTCCTCCTTATCTTTGCGCGTCAGTTCGTGCTTCCTGATTTTCCCGGTCATGTAATCCTCCACGGAAGCGCATACGACCAGTCCGTATTGCGTTTTCCCGTTCATCGTCTGCGCATAAACATAGTACCGTTCCCTGTCGTCCGGCACGAGCCAGCCCCTGTCCCTGAACTTCCGGAAGTTTTCCGCCGCTTTTTCGTACACTTTGGGGTCATGTTCGTCCGTCCCTTCCGGGAAATCTATTTCCGGCTTTATGATATGATACAGCGATTTTTCATTGCTGCCCGCCTCGGCACGCGCCTCTTCGGAGTTTAACACGTCGTAGGGACGCGACTGTACTTTTTCTACCAGGTCTCCCGGCGGACGTATGCCTTTAAAGGGTTTTATCTTCATTTCACCTGATATATTTATATGTTTACCTGAAATGTTCTGTCGCCGTCTTTCAGGAAGCCGACAATCTGACGGGCGGCGGCAATGCCGGCGTTCATGTTTGCCTCCGCCGTTTGCGCTCCCATCTTTTTGGGCGTGCTGAAATAGCGGCCTGCAAATTTTTCGGTCAGTTCCGCATGGTTGCCCGGCATGATGTCCGTAAGGTACTTGAAATCCGCGCGTTCTTCCATCAGTTTCACAAGCTCCGTTTCGTGGATTACTTCCTTGCGGGCGGTGTTGATTAATACCGCGCCTTTGGGCGTTTTCGAAAGCAGGCCGCAGTTAATCGAGTTCTTCGTTTCCGCCGTTGCCGGGATATGGAGGGAGATGAACTGACATGTTTCATAGAGTTCTTCCGCGGAATGAAGCGCTTTCACGCCGTCGTTTTCGATTACCGCGGCGGGACAAAAGGCGTCGTACGCATAAATATCCATGCCGAAACCTTTGGCGATGCGGGCGACGTTGCGCCCCACATTGCCATACGCATGAATACCCAGCTTTTTACCTTTCAGTTCCATTCCCGACGCGCCGTTGAAGAAGTTACGCACGGCATAAACCATCATGCCGAGCGCCAGTTCAGCCACCGCATTGGCGTTTTGTCCGGGCGTGTTCATTACGCATACATCGTGCGCCGTGGCGGCCGCGAGGTCTACATTGTCATATCCCGCACCGGCACGCACGACGATTTTCAACTGTCCGGCGGCGTCAAACACATCCCCGTCGATTTTGTCGCTGCGGATGATGATTGCATCCACCTCTTTCACGGCTTCCAGCAATTGCGCCTTTTCCGTATATTTTTCCAGAAGCGCCAGTTCGATACCCGCGCTTTCAATAACTTCACGTATCCCGTTTACGGCAATAGCGGCAAACGGCTTATCTGTTGCAACTAAAACTCTCATAATTAATTGAAAATTGAAATTTGAAAATTATAAGATTAATCATTAATCACTAAACATTAAACATTTTCGAAGTCCTGCATTGCTTGAACGAGGGCTTTCACGCTGTCTAACGGCATTGCATTGTAGATGGATGCGCGGAAACCGCCTACGGAACGGTGTCCCTTGATACCTATCATTCCGGCGGCAGCGGCAAATGTCGCAAACTCCGGTTCCAACTCTTTATATTCGTCGTTCATGACGAAGCAGACGTTCATCAGCGAGCGGTCTTCCGGTTCGGCCGTACCTTTGAAAAGCCTGTTACGGTCTATTTCGTCATACAGGACGGCCGCCTTTTCCTCGTTTTTCTTTTGCATGGCAGCGATGCCTCCGTTGTCCTTGTACCATTTCAGCGTCTGGAGGGCGGCAAAAATGGGGACGACCGGGGGCGTATTGAACATGGATTCCTTTTCCACATGCGTCATGTAATTCAGCATGGTGGGAATCGGGCGGCCGGCTTTGTTGAGCGCGTCTTTCCGTACGATGACGATGGTAACGCCCGACGGCGCCAGGTTTTTCTGCGCGCCGGCATAGATTGCATCGTATTTTGACACGTCAACCGGGCGCGAGAATATATCGGACGACATGTCCGCAACAAGCGGGACGTCAACCTGCGGAATACGGTGTATCTGTGTTCCGTAGATTGTGTTGTTCGTCGTGATGTGGAAATAATCCGAATCGCCGGAAACCGTATAGTTTTTCGGGATGAATGTATAATTTTTTTCTTTGGATGAGGCGACAACCTCTACTTCGCCGAAGAATTTGGCTTCCTTAATCGCTTTGGATGCCCATGTGCCGGTATCAAGATAGGATGCTTTCTTTTTCAACAGATTGTAGGGTATCATACAAAACTGCATACTGGCGCCGCCTCCGAGGAAAATCACATCGTGCGTAGCCGGTACGTCCAATAATTCCTTAACCAGGTTGCGGGCTTCGTCGCAAACCGCAACAAATTCCTTGCCTCTGTGTGACACCTCCATCAGCGAAAGTCCCGTACCGGCGAAGTCAAGTATCGCGTCGGCAGTATTCTTGATTGTGTACTGACTTAAAATAGAGGGGCCTGCATAAAAATTGTGCTTCTTCATCTTTATCAATGTTTTATTTGTTAATTATGTTTTATTAGTTCGCGCAAAGGTAGTAAATATATTTGTTTCCAATACTAAAAACGGGGAGAAAAGTGGTTAATGGATAGTGATTAGTGATTAATTGATAATTTTTGAAAATCACGAATCATTACCAGCCAACCACCAATCACAAGGGGCGCCCCGCAAGAGGCGCCCCTACAATTCACAATTCACAATTAACCATTAATCATTAATCATTAATCACTAACCATTAATCATTAGCCACTAATCACTAATCATTAACCGCTAATCGCTAACAAAAGGCGATTTAATTCATGGGGGGTGGTGGCGGTGGCGCCGGTAATCTGAAACGAATCGGCAGACTGTATTTGACTCTTACCGCCTTGCCTCCCATTTTGCCGGGTTTGAAATTGGGCAACGACTGTATGGCCCGTATTGCTTCCGCGTCAAGTTCCGGGTCAACGGACCTTATGACCTGCACATCCGAAATGGAACCGTCGGTATTGACGGTAAAAGTACATGAAACGCGTCCCTCAATATGATTCTTTTTTGCTTTTGCAGGATACCTCAGGCAGCTGTCGGCGATAAATTTCAAAAGGGCGGCATCTCCGCCGGGAAATTCAGGCATTTCCTCCGCCGTAACATAAACGGTATCATTCGGCGCAATGGCTTTTTCCGAACCGCTCCGATTATTGTCGGCGGCGGCTCCCGGAGCGGAAGAGGTCTGTCCGGCGGCGGTCATTTCCGCTGTTCCCGTTTCAGGAAAGGCTACCGTTTCGGAATTGCTTCCCGGAAAATTTTTCACTTCATCGTTGCTTGTTTTTAAAGCAAAATGACTAATTTTGGCGTTCGAAATCTCCTCGAATTGCCGTGAGATTTCGGGATGGGCGAAAGCGGCTATTGCCATAGCTGCCAATGGGAGTACGTAAGCGTACTTCAACCGTGCCCGCGAGTTTGATTTTTTTTGTAACATCATAGTGATACGTTTTTTAAGATTACTGTGATTAAAGCTGTTGGCCATTGAGTAGAGTCGTGAGCCGACAGCTTTTTTTATGATTAACAATTGATATTGTTTCGCGTTGATACCCCGGCGGAGAACCTCGTCGTCCGCTTCGTATTCGTGAATATTCTGCAATTCCCGGTACAGAAGCCACACCGCCGGATTGTACCATTGCATGATGATGCAGACTTGCGCAATCATCAGGTCGTATGTATGATTCAGGCGGACGTGCGCATTTTCGTGTGCAAGGATGGTTTCCCCGGCTTCCTCGTAATCGGAGCGTGAAAGGACGACATATCTCATCCAGCTGAACGGCGCAATGTCCTCTCCGTTCAGGATGACAAGTTTTGTGCCGCTGCCGGTTTTCCGGTATTCCTTTCCTTTTATCAAATGCATCAGGCGGATTGCGGACAGGATGGCATATATCAGGCAAAAAACGCATCCCGACAGGTACGCAATCAGCAAAAAAGACCAGATGATCCCGCCGTCCGCACCGGTTCCGGCGTCGTTCATGTTTCCCGGAAAGAGGTCCGTCGCGGACAGGATTTCCCGGCTTGTGACCGCATCGACAATTACATCCGCATCCGCCGCGGACGCCTGCCGGAACGGGGGCAAGAGCGGGATTATCAGCGATAATGCCGGCACGCCAAGTAATGCGATGCGATTGAAGCGGTGAAATGTTTCCCGGCTCAGCAATACTTTGTAAAACAGATAGAACACCGCCAGGCAGATGGCTGACTGCAGCGAGTATGCGAAAAATGCTCCCATGCCGGTTTATTTTTGATTGTCCCTGTCATCCGGTTTCCGGTCGGGCCGGTTTTCCACTTCTCTGATAAGCTGCTTCAGATCCTCGATGGAGATGTTCTCGCTCTGCACAAGCGAAGAAACCGCGTAAAGGTATGAATCGTCAAAATATTTGCGTATCACGTTTTTCAGCGTGACGCGGCTGTATTCTTCCTTGCTGACAATCGCATAGTACTGATAGGTGTTCCCGTATGTTTTATGCGACAGAAAACCTTTCTCCTCCAGCCCCCGCACAATCGTGGAAAGCGTGTTGAAATGAGGTTTCGGTTCATCGTAAAAATCAAGCATGTCCCTTACGAACAACGCCTCCCTTTCCCAGAAAAAACACATCAGTTCTTCCTCTTTTGCCGTTAGTTTTTGCATGTTGTTTTCCTCCTTTTTTTAAGTTTACAGGCGCAAATAACGACATAATTTAGTTCGCAAACTAATTTGTTTAGTTAAATATAACTAAATGATTTAGTTCTTCTTCATGCGGCACAAATACCGGACAGGGGAACATGCCTGATAAGTCGATTATTTCATTACCTCCGCCACTTTGGCTTTCAAGGCGTCGCCTCTCAAATCGCGGGCAAGGATGGTTCCGTCGGGGCCGAACAGGATAATATGCGGAATCCCGTTTATTCCGTAGAGGTCGAGCGGAATCATTTGTGCATCGATAATCTGCGGCCATGCGATGTTATGTTTCCGGATAGCGTCCAGGGTTGCTTCGCGTTTATCCCAGACCGCTATGCCGAGGACTTCGAACCTGTCGCCTTTATATTTCCGGTAAACTTCGGCTATCACCGGATTTTCCGCTATGCAGGGGGCGCACCACGAAGCCCAGAAATCGACAAGCACGTATTTCCCCCGGCCCACATAACCGGATAGGGAAACAGCCGTGCTGTCGAGGTTGCCGTTTTCGATTGTGAAGTCTGTAAACATCATTCCTTCGGCCGTCTGTATTTTCTTTTCGTTTGCGGTCATAATCGCCCGGATTTGCTGATAATGTTTCACGCCTTCGCCCAGTTCGGCATACAGGGAATCCACTTCTCCGGGGGAAAGTTCGTATGTCCAGCTGCTAAAGATGGAAGCTCCTATTGCATTGTTTTTATTTGCGGAGAAATGGCGGGCATTAAATTCATTGTATCTGCGGAACGCCAAATTCTGCTGTTCTTCCAGCTGCACGGCAAGCGCTTCGGCATCATCCCTGAAAGCTTCCTCTATCTCCCTGCGTTTTTCGGACGCCTGGCGGTAGAGTTCCTGCGTTTCCAGCATGTAGGTTCTGTACGCCTCATTTAAAGGCGTTCCGCCGATTTTTTTATAGTCGGACAAATCGGCCTGTACTGTTCCGGCTTCACGTATTACATTGGCAAAAAGTTTCATGTCCGGTTCAATCCTGACGAAAAACGTGGTGTCCGCCTGTCCGGAAAAAGAAAATTTGCCGTTAACCACCAAAGCGCTGTCTATTACCTTCGACTGGTTATAATCCCTCATGTATACCCACAGTCCGTTATAAGCGCTGTCGGGTACAATACCCTCAATCAGATACGATTGCCTGTCCTGTTTACCGGACGAGCACGATGCGGCCGATAAAATTGCGAAAATGACAAAAAGAATGTTTTTCATATTATATATATATTAATTATGTATAGTAAGAATCGCCTCAGGATTCCGACCGTCGCAGCCTGAAACGGTGAGATTTGTAATGAGAGGCGTTGCAAATGTATTGCTTTTATTTTATTCATAAAATAAAAGTACAAGTATTAACTTTATTTGTTCAGTTCCTGCGGGTTGTAAAAGATTTTCTTTGTACGTTTGCGGCGAAAAATATAAAAAAACGTATGAAAACAGCTTTGGTAACAGGCGGCTCCCGCGGCATAGGACGGGTGATAGCGCTTGAACTGGCAAAAAACGGCTATGACGTGGCCGTAACGGGACGCGATACGGGAAAACTCCGTGAAGCCGTTTCGGAAATAGAATCAACCGGCCGGCAGGGGTTGGCCGTATCAGCCGATTTGGAGGATATGGCAGCCCCGGAACGGATTGTCGGACAGGTTGTGGAAAAATTTAAACAGCTGGATGTGCTTGTCAACTGCGCGGGTATCGCCATGTCCGGCAGCTTCGTCGAGACTTCCGCCGAAGAATGGAACCGCCTGTTTGCCGTCAACGCCCGCGCCCCGTTCTTCCTCTGCAGGGAAGCCCTGCCGCATCTCAGGAAATCGGAAAAGCCCGTCATCATCAACATCGCATCGGTCGTGGGCTTCAAAGGGTACATAAACCAGGCCGTATATGCTTCGTCCAAACACGCGCTGACCGGTTTCACCAAAACGCTGGCCAAAGAGCTGCAACCGTTCGGCATACGCGTCCACCTGATTTCTCCGGGAGGAGTGGCGACGGAAATGGTGACCGGAGTCCGCCCCGACATCCATGCGGAAGAGCTGATACAGCCGGAAGAAATCGCCGAAATCGTACGCTACATCGTCAATCACAACGGCAACGGGACAATCGACCATTTCTACATTCGCCGTTTCGAGGGATTGCCTTTTGACTGACCGCTACAACCGCACGTCCGTCCACCCCTTCCGGCGGAGAAAATGACCCGGAATCCGCGGATTCTACCCCTTCCGCCGGAGAAAATGACCCGGAATCCGCGGTTTCTACCCCTGCCGCCGGAGAAAATGACCCGGAATCCGCGGATTCTACCCCTTCCGCCGGAGAAAATGACCCGGAATCCGCGGATTCGACCCCTGCCGCC
>JAIRYY010000134.1 GCA_031267485.1 Tannerella sp. | reverse complement strand
AAATCACAAATGAAACGATAAAAATTCCTGTCCCCATGTGATTGAGGAAAAGAACAGCGCATGATTAAAAAAGGGGACTAAAACTCATCCACGACTAAATCGCCGGCTGTCAATTCTTTTATCCCTTCGGCGAAAGCGGCAAAATGAGCGGACGAAGCGTGTGCCTGAAAAGCGGCGTCATCCGTGTATTCTTCGTAAAAGATAAACTCGACCGGATTGAGCGGCGACTGATACAAAGAATAAAAAAGATTCCCCGGTTCCTGCCGCGTGGCGGTTACCAGCGTCGAAGCCACTTCAATAAACGCCTTTTCCTGCCCCTCTTTCACAATCAGGCGGGCGACAATGACTTTTTTGTTTTTCTCCGGTTGCTGAACTTCCGCGACAGCATCCCGTGCGCTTTTTTCTTCGCTTTGACTACTTTTTGCCCCTCCGTTACAAGAGACTGCGCTCATCATGATAAGCGACATCAATAAAATTTCAATTTTTTTCATACTGATAAATGTTTATGGCGACAAAATTAATAAAAAAATAATTCTCAAAATCCATTCAGGAGGAAAAAGTATCAGGCCGGGATAAAATCCGTCATTTTCCCTTTTTCTTTTTCCTCCGCCTTTTTCTGCTTCTCCATTTTTTTCAGTTCTTTCTTATCCGTCTTCGCTCTTTCCTTTTGCTCTTTTTTATATTGTTTCTCTTTTCTTTCAGCCTCTTTTTTTGCCGCTTTTTCCGTCTCCGCAGCTTCTTTCTCCAGCGTCTTTTTTTGTTTTTCCGCTTCTTTCAACTCTTTTTGACGCTGTTTCTCTTTTTCCACAGCTTCTTTCTTTGCGGATTTTTCTTTCCCGGCGGCTTCTCTCTTTGCTGTTTCCGCCTGTTTTTCTGCCTCTTTCTTTTCCAATTTTTCTTTCTTCGCGGCCTCTTTTTTTGCTGTTTTTTCCTGTTTCTCCGCTTCTTTCTGCTCTTTTTGACGCAGTTTTTCTTTCTCAGCGACCTCTTTCTTTGCTGCTTCCGTCTTTTCCGACTGTTCTTCCTTCGCTATTTTCGCCTGTTTCTCGGCTTCTTTCTCCTCCAGCTTTTTCTGCTGCATCCATTCGTTAAAATCTTCTTTTTCCTGGCGTTCTTTCTCTTTTCGCGTCTGCCGGTCAAGATTTTCCTGTTCTTTTTGTTCCTTACTATGCTGCTTTTCCTTTTCTTTGAACTTTCTCATCTCATCCCGCCTTCTTACCTTGGAAGTGCGCGTATCCGTCTTCCCGTCAGTCAAATTCGGGTAATCGATTCTGCTGTTATCCGATGCGTTGACATTCGGGGTTAAAATATCAGCCCGGTCATTTTCTTCGGGACTTTCCGTTATGTCCGGGACGCTGACGTCCGCGAACGGCGCATGTTCGTCTGCGCTCTCGACAGATAGAACGACGTCTGCGCGGAGAGGTTGCTGTTTTTCCGACTTCAAACGGGAAGCCTCGCCGATAAAACCCTTGAATATCCGCCGCATGGATGGACTGTTATTTATCATCACCTCGGGATGGAACTGCACGCCGACAATCCAGTGTGCCGAATCGACTTTTTCGATGGCTTCAATGATTTTGTCCGGCGATGTGCCGGCTACGCGGAAACCGTCCGCGAGTTTTTTTATTGCCTGATGATGAGAGCTGTTAACCATCAGCATGCGTTCTCTCACCATATCTGCAAAAACAGTTCCGTCCTCCACAATCACGGCGTGTGAGGCATCCTCTTTCGGCAGCGTCTGGCGATGTTTTATGCTCTTATCCGGATACTGCGCCGACAAATCCTGATACAGAGAACCTCCGTAAGCTATGTTTATCAACTGCACGCCGCGACATATACCCAAAACCGGTATTCCATGCTTCACCGCAAGACGAAGCAATTTTATGTCAAACATGTCGCGCGGGGCATTTATCCTGTTCATGTGCGGAATCGGCGTCTCGTCGTAATAGGACGGGTCGAAATCTTCTCCCCCGGTAAAAATGATGCCATCCAGTGATTCCAGTAATTCAACAATCCTGTCGTCTTCATACATCAGTGGAATAATGACCGGTATTCCGTCAACCGATAAAACGGCATCCACATACGAACGCGGGACCGAACTTCCCTCGTTCCTGTAGATGTCGGACAATCCTATTACGGGACGTTGCTGCGCCCCTGCAAAACAGCCATATCCCCATAATATTATCAGGAATATGATAAACCTTACCTTTTCTATTTTCAACATGCCTTTCAAAAATTTCAAAGGGGGTGTCTCAAAAGCTCTGTTCCGTCACCAGCGACTGCGAGGTGCGAACGACGTGAAGTAATCCGGAAATAGCTGATAATAGATGGATTGCTTCGTCGTTCCTCCTCGCAATGACGGAGAATCAAGACTTTTGAGACAGCCCCTGAATGTTGCCGGGGAATAAACTTATCCGAGCAAATTATATACGGTTGTCAATCCTGCCATCACGATTGATACCATACTCATCAGCTTTATGAGGATATTGAGCGAGGGTCCCGACGTATCCTTGAACGGGTCGCCCACGGTATCGCCGACAACGGTTGCCTTGTGATTATCGGAGCCTTTACCTCCGAGGTTTCCCTCCTCGATATATTTCTTTGCATTATCCCATGCGCCGCCGGCATTTGCCATAAACACCGCAAGGACAAATCCGGCTCCAAGTCCGCCGACAAGCAGCCCCAGAATACCGGCCACGCCAAACAGCAATCCCACGGCCACCGGCACAATAATCGCCAGCAGCGACGGCAACAGCATCTCGCGCTGCGCTCCCCGCGTCGATATTTCCACGCACCGCGCATAATCAGGCTCGGCTTTCCCCTCCATGATTCCGGCGATGGTGCGGAACTGGCGGCGAACTTCTTCAACCATGTGCTGCGCTGCCCGTCCCACGGCGTTCATCGTAAGTCCGCAGAATAAAAAGGCCATCATGGAACCGATGAAAATCCCGACCAGCACCAGCGGATTCATCAGCGAAACATTATAGGCATTCATGAAGTCCTGAAGCGAAGCGTCCGCTATCTGCACCGTACCGCCGCCGGGCATCGTCAGAACCGTCTCGCCAACACGCAGCAATGCGATTTTTATCTCTTCTATATACGATGCAAGCAACGCCAGGGCCGTCAATGCCGCCGACCCGATGGCAAAACCTTTGCCGGTCGCTGCGGTCGTATTTCCCAGCGCATCGAGCGCATCCGTACGCCGGCGCACCTCTTCGGGAAGATTGCTCATCTGCGCGTTGCCTCCCGCATTATCGGCAATCGGCCCGTAAGCGTCGGTCGCCAGCGTGATGCCCAGGGTCGAAAGCATGCCGACGGCGGCGATGGCGATACCGTAAAGCCCCATGCAGAGGTTTTCGGATGCAAGTATGTTCGCGACGTCAAACCGAATGGCCGAGAGGAACGACAGGATGATAGCCGCGCCAATGGTTATGACGGGGATGGCCGTGGAGATGAATCCCAGTCCGATGCCGGAGATAATGACCGTTGCCGGGCCGGTGTTGGAACTTTCGGCAATTCGCTGCGTAGGCCTGTAACTGTGCGACGTATAGTATTCCGTAGCCTGGCCGATGATAATACCGGCGATGAGGCCTACGACTACCGACAGCGATATGCCAACCCAGTTCGATATTCCCAGGAAATAGAATATGGCAAATGTCGCCGCCACAATCAGCAGCGAACTGATGTTAACGCCTTTGCTCAGCGACGAGAGAAGCTGTTTCATCGTCGCGCCTTCCTTCGTCCGCACCAGGAATATGCCCAGTACGGAAAGCAGAACGCCCACGGCTGCGATCAGCATCGGAGCAAAGACCGCTTTCAGCTGCATTTCGGGATGAAGGGCAAAAGCGGGTACGCCCAAAGCGGCCGTAGCAAGTATCGAGCCGCAGTATGATTCGTACAAGTCAGCTCCCATACCGGCAACATCGCCGACGTTATCACCCACGTTATCGGCGATGGTCGCCGGGTTACGCGGGTCGTCTTCGGGTATGCCGGCCTCAACTTTGCCTACAAGGTCGGCGCCGACATCGGCCGCCTTTGTATAGATACCGCCGCCGACACGGGCAAATAACGCCTGTGTCGAGGCGCCCATTCCAAACGTCAGCATGGTGGTCGTTATCATCATTAGCTTGTGGCCTCCATCTTCGATGAAATGGTTGAGCACGATATACCACAGCGATATGTCCAGCAGACCCAGTCCCACGACGGTAAGTCCCATGACGGCGCCCGAACGGAACGCAACGCGCAGGCCGTCGTTCAATGAATTACGCGCCGCATTGGCCGTCCGCGCCGAAGCGTACGTGGCCGTTTTCATGCCGAAAAATCCGGCAAGACCGGAGAAAAAGCCTCCCGTAAGGAAAGCGAACGGCACCCACGAATTTTGCAAATCGAAATAGGCCATAACCGCAAAAACCACAACCAAAATAACAAATACGCAGGTAACAACCTTGTATTGCTGCCAGAGATAAGCCATTGCGCCTTTTCGCACATGAAGCGCAATTTTCTTCATTGTATCCGTTCCTTCATCCCTTTTCATCATCTGTTTGAAAAAGAAAAAGGCAAAACCAAGAGCTATCAGCGACGCTCCCATGACCATATAAACTACATTCTCCATAAAATTTAATTTTTAGATTATTAATGAATTATTCTACTACTTCTTCTTCTCCTCCAATCGTACCGTAACGGCATTCCGGTGCGCTTCCAGCAGCTCGTTTTCAGCCATTACCCCGATAGTGGGCGCGAGCGCTTTCAGGCCGTCTTCCGTAATTTCCTGAAAGGTAACTTTACGCACAAAACTGTCAAGATTGACGCCGCTGTACATTTTGGCATATCCTTTTGTAGGAAGCGTGTGATTCGTACCCGACGCATAATCGCCCGCGCTTTCCGGCGTGTACGGGCCTAAGAAAACGCTGCCGGCGTTCCGTATCCCGGCGCTTAACTCCGCATAGTTTGCGGTTTGGATAATCAGGTGTTCCGGTGCATAGCCGTTTGTAAATTCCAACATTTCAGCGTCATTTTCAAGAATGATGATGCGGCTGTGCGACAGTGATTTTTCGATAAAGTTACGGCGCGGCAAGGCGCATAACTGCTTGTTTATTTCTTCCCGGACAGCTTCGGCCAGCGTTTCCGATGTGGTTACCAGAACCGACTGACTGTCTTCGCCATGTTCGGACTGGGAAAGGAAATCAGCCGCTATATACGCGGGATTTGCCGTCTCACCGGCTATTATTTCCACTTCGGAAGGCCCGGCAGGCATGTCTATCGCTACATCCGCCAGGCTTGCCAACTGTTTGGCGGCCATCACGTACTGATTGCCCGGGCCGAATATCTTGTACACTTTCGGGACGCTTTCCGTACCGTAAGCCATTGCGGCAATAGCCTGCACGCCTCCGGCTTTGACCACCCTGCTTACGCCGGCAAGCCGGGCGGCGTACAGTATGGCGGGATGAATCTTCCCCTCGCGGTCCGGAGGCGTACAGAGCACGATTTCCCTGCATCCCGCAATGCCGGCCGGGACGGCCAGCATCAGAACCGTGGAAAACAGCGGCGCCGTACCTCCCGGCACATACAGGCCGACTTTTTCGATGGCAACGGCTTTCTGCCAGCATGTGACGCCCGGCATTACCTCAATTTTCGCGCCCTCAAAACGTTGCTGCAAATGAAACCGGCCAATATTTTTACAGGCTGTGTTGATAGCTGCCCTCAAATCGTCGCCGACCAGCGACGCCGCCTGGCGCATCTCGTCCTCCGACGCCTGCAAATCCGTCACGCGCACCCTGTCGAAACGCTCGCCATACGTGCGGACGGCTTCGTCGCCCGTCTTCCGCACATCCTCCATAACGTTGCGAACCGTGTCAAAAAGCGACGACACATCCAGTTCGGGACGCTGCTGCAACGCTTCCCATTCCGCTCTTCCGGGGTATCTGTGTATCTTTACATCCATCATGACTGTTTTTTTAGCGGCGATTCAAAGAATCATCTTTTCGATAGGTATGACGATAATGCCTTCCGCGCCGATCGCTTTCAGTTTGCCGATAATCTCCCAGAAATGTTTTTCCGTAATGACAGACTGTATGGACACCCAGCCTTCGTCGGCAAGCGGCGTGACGGTCGGACTTTTCATTCCAGGCAACAGCTCCGTAATCTCGGCGATTTTATCTTTGGGGGCGTTCAGCAGCACATATTTCTTCCCGGAGGCCTCCTGCACGGCGTCGAAACGGAACAGGATTTCGTTGAGTATCGCACGTTTCTCTTTCGACAAATCCTTGTTTGCAATCAGTAAAGCCTCGCTTTTCATCACGACTTCCACCTCTCTGAGCTGGTTGCTTATCAGCGTGCTGCCTGAGCTGACGATGTCGAAAATCGCATCGGCAAGCCCAATGCCCGGAGCAATCTCCACCGAGCCTGAAATCTCGTGCAACGAAGCTTTCACGCCATATTCCTGCAGGTATTTCTTCAGTATATTGGGATATGACGTGGCAATCGTCCGGCCGTTAAACCACTGCAAACCGTTGTAATCCTCGTCTTTGGGAATGGCAAGGGACAGGCGGCATTTGCTGAACCCCAGCCGTTTAATCAGGGTTGCCTCACGATCCTTTTCCACATATTCATTTTCGCCGACAATCCCGGCATCCGCCACGCCATTGGCCACCGACTGCGGAATGTCATCGTCGCGGAGGAAAAGAATTTCCACCGGGAAGTCTACGGCCGATAAAAGCAGCGTGCGCTTGGCTTTGCTAAGTTTAATGCCCACTTCGCTGAGCAGGGACATGGTCTCTTCGTGAAGACGTCCTTTTGATTGTACTGCAATTCTTAACATCTATATCTATTTAAAATTTATACGATTCCGGTTTTAATTTTATAAAAAAAACTTACCGTACGCGTTGCGGCAAGCTTCTATATTTATATGTACGCATACTTGCACCATGACAGCTTACCAAACGTATTGCCCGTTGTTATAATGACGATGTGCACCGAAATCATTCATAATTTTACTGTTTTAACGCCGCAAAGATACGACACAAATCAAAACAATCAAAAAAATCGCTGCAATTCGGTGAAAAATTTTGTTTATATGAACAAAAACAGTACCTTTGCCAGCCGTTTTATCATGTTTTACATCAACATGCCCGTAGTGTAAGACATCGAGGAACGATACAAATATTTATTAATTAACTAATTAAAAAAATTAAAGCAGTGGATACTTTAAGCTATAAGACCATTTCTGCAAACAAAGCAACTGTAAACAAAGAGTGGATTGTAGTTGACGCTACAGGTCAGCATTTAGGACGTATAGGCTCAAAAGTGGCGAAACTTTTGCGCGGAAAATACAAACCGAACTTCACTCCACACGTTGATTGTGGAGATAATGTAATTATTATCAATGCAGATAAAGCCGTTTTAACGGGAAAAAAGTGGGATGACCGCATTTATTTTAGATTTTCGGGTTATCCGGGTGGACAAAAGAAATTTTCGCCTGCCCAGTTGAAGGAAAAAGGCGAGGACCGGCTGTTCCGCAAAGTGGTGAAAGGCATGTTGCCCAAGAACAAACTGGGAGCCAAGCTGCTCAAAAACCTGTATGTGTACGGGGGCAGCGAGCATAAACACGAGGCGCAGCAGCCCAGGACATTGGATATAAATTCACTTAAATAATTATTATGGAAGTCGTAAATGCAATAGGACGGCGTAAAGCGGCAGTAGCCCGCGTTTACGTGACAGAAGGAAGCGGCAAGATTACAATCAACAAGCGTGATTTGGAAAATTATTTCCCTTCAACAATCCTCCAGTATGTGGTAAAGCAACCGTTGAATACTTTGAACGTGGTGGAACAGTATGACATCAAAGTCAATCTGTTCGGCGGCGGTTTCAAGGGACAGTCGGAAGCTGCGCGTTTGGCTATTACCCGGGCATTGATAAAAATCAATCCGGAATCCAAACCCGCATTGAAAGCGGAAGGTTTCACGACGCGCGACCCCCGCGCGGTGGAACGTAAAAAGCCGGGAAGACCGAAAGCTCGCAAGAGATTCCAGTTCAGCAAACGTTAATATTTGTGAGTTTCTTACAGGTAAAATGCGTTTAGTATCTAAATTGCCCGGATTTTTTCTGCATGTCCGAATGTCGGTAAACTACCGGGCGGTTGGTGTTTAACAAAAAAAGAATGTAAACGATTAAAAAACAAAGAAAATGTCAAGAGTAAATTTTGAACAGTTATTAGAGGCAGGCGTTCATTTCGGGCACCTAAAAAGTAAATGGAATCCTGCAATGGCTCCCTACATATTCATGGAGCGCAATGGTATTCATATCATTGATTTATACAAAACAGTTGCTAAAATAGACGAGGCGGCGGAAGCGATGAAAAACCTTGCTAAAGCGGGACGCAAAATCCTGTTCGTCGCAACCAAGAAACAGGCAAAACAGGTTGTTGCCGACATAGCGACGGCCATTAACATGCCTTACGTTATTGAGCGTTGGCCGGGCGGTATGCTGACAAACTTCCCCACGATTCGCAAGGCTGTAAAGAAAATGTCGACCATTGACAAGATGGCGACCGACGGAACGTTTGACAATCTGTCAAAAAGAGAGAAGCTGCAAATCACGCGCCAGCGCGCGAAATTAGAGAAGAACCTCGGTTCTATCGCCGACCTCAACCGCCTGCCGTCCGCACTGTTCGTTGTCGACGTAATGAAAGAACACATTGCCGTTCGCGAGGCAAACCGTCTGGGGATACCCGTATTCGGCATGGTCGACACGAACTCCGACCCGTCAAACGTCGATTTCGTGATTCCGGCAAATGATGATGCCACAAAATCCGTGGAACTGATTTTGGGCGCACTTTGCAAAGCCGTTCAGGAAGGCTTGCAGGAGGGAAAAGCCGAACGCGCAAACAAGGATGACAGCGAGGAAACCGAATCTGCTCCAAAACGCGAACGGAAAACCCGCGCGAAAAAATCGGAAGAAACTCAAGCTCCTCCTGCGGAAGAAATAATAAGAGAAGAACCGGTCGAAGCGGAGAATCTTTCCAAAGAATAAACAGGATATCAAACAAAATAATAAAAAAAACTATATTATGGCAGTAACATTGGCAGACATAACAAAATTGCGCAAAATGAGCGGAGCGGGTATGATGGATTGTAAAAATGCTTTGGAGGAAGCCGGCAGCGACTTCGAAAAGGCTATGGAAATAATCCGCAAAAAAGGCCAGGCCGTTGCAGCAAAACGTTCTGACCGCGAAGCTTCGGAGGGCTGTGTTTTAGCCGCCGAAAAAGATGATTTTGCGGCTATCGTGGCCGTGAAGTGCGAAACCGACTTTGTGGCGAAGAACGCTGAGTTCGTGGCAATGACGCAAAGTTTCCTCAACCTCGCTATGGCAAACAAACCGGCATCGAAAGAAGAACTTCTTGCTTTGACGCTGAGCGACGGCCGCACGGTTGAAAATCACATCACCGACCGCATTGGCGTCACGGGTGAAAAAATGGAACTTGGCTTCTACGAATTTGTAACAGACGCTTCCGCGATTTCATACATCCATCCGGGAAACAAACTGGCGACAATCGTTGCATTCAACAAAGATGCCGAACGTCAGGTAAAACGCGACATCGCCATGCAGGTAGCCGCAATGAATCCCGTTTCAATCACTCCGGCGGATGTGTCGCAGAAAGTGGTTGATACGGAAAAGGAAATCGCCCGCGACAAAGCCCGTCAGGCTGGTAAACCGGAAGAGATCCTTGACAGAATAGCGGAAGGCGCTCTTCAGAAATTTTATAAAGAGAACACGCTTTTGCAGCAGGAATTTGTAAAAGATTCAAAACTGACGATTGAGCAATATCTCAAAAAGCAGGACAAAGACTTGACCGTAACGTCGTTCAAGCGCGTCACGCTTAATGTTGATTAATAAACAATCGGCATAACATGCATTAAGGTTGTCCGGATTTCCTCCGGGCAACCTTTTTT
>JAIRYY010000339.1 GCA_031267485.1 Tannerella sp. | reverse complement strand
TCCTCGCTCCGCGCCGCAAAGTGATAGCCGTCGTAACGCTTCTTCATCTCGGCAAACGCCCCGTCGCGGGTTTTACCCGTTTCCTCAGCCAAAGCCTGCAGTTCGGGCTGGAAATCGCGAAGCAGCTCTTCCTCCGAGATGCCGCATACGCCGGAAAACCGTTTATCCATGCTGATGTCCTGCAACTGATTGAGGTCGCTGAAAACGCTTACTTTCGAGAATTTCGTCACGCCGGTCAGAAATGCGAAGCGCAGGCTGGCGTCCGAGCCTTTCAGCACACCATAAAAGCTTTTCAGCACGTTGCGCATTTCCTCATTCAGTTCGGGATTGCCCATGGAGGCGAGCAGCGGCTTGTCGTATTCGTCTATAAGCACGACCACTTTGCGGCCGGTCTTGCTGCAGGCATCCTTGATGAGTCTGCCGAAGCGTCCGGCGGGTTCGTCAATCCCATTGAAGCTGATGTCGAGCTGCTTCTCAGCATATTCAAGGTTCAGCATAAGCGTGCTCACAAGCGTTTCGAGCCGGTTCACGTCGCCGAGCGTAAAGTCAATGTGGATGACGGGATATTCAATCCAGTCCTTTTCCAGCCCGGCGATGGCCAGGCCGTCGAACAGATCCTTCTTTCCCTGAAAGTAGGCTTTGAGCGTCGAGAGGAACAGGCTCTTCCCGAACCGTCGCGGACGGCCAAGAAAATACGGCTTGCCAAAGCTGGCCAGCCGGTGGACGTATGCCGTTTTATCGACATACACGCAGTTGCTCGTGCGCAAATCTTCAAAATCCTGTATCCCTACCGGTAAGTTTCTCATTTCATACATGGCTTGTCGTTTTTTATAATTTCGCCCTCAAAGGTAGGAAATTAATTTCAGGTAGCCAAGATTGTGTGTTTGCATCAGTGATTCAGGGAGAAAATTGCAGTCTAAAGGCTGCGGAGTGGCATCATGCTTTTTTCTCTTTATATTTACTCCTGTCAGGAGGTGGATTTTTTAATATAATCCCTGAATCGCCGTTTTTTTATTCAACTTACATAAAAATCGCAGATTTTTATGTAAGTTTGCAGCGCAAAAGTCGTTTGATTTTCAGAACGGATGCGATTGGATAAACAGATTTACAATGTAGAAATCAATAAACGGAAAACTGTGATGATAGAGAAAGAAATACAACAGAAAGCTTATGAACTTGGCGTACATAAATGCGGTATCATAAAACCGGAATCCATGCTGGATTATGCGGACAGCCTGCACGAACGCATGAATAGAATCCCGAACGGAGAAAAGATGTACGGCGGATTCCTTGATTTTGCAAATATTAAGAAAACTATCCCCTGGGCAAAATCAATCATTGTACTGGTCTTTCATTACGGACACTATATTTTGCCACAGGAATCCATTGTTAAAAAGTATGGACGACTTCTTCTTGTAGACCCGCGGTATAACCCGGACTCCCCGGAACGGCAACGATTTGTGGAATTTGACGGTTACCTCCGTCAACTGGGGATGAGAACGGAATGGAATGAACATCCCGGAATAACATCCATGCGCTGGGCTGCCTGCAAGGCCGGACTGGGCGTCATACGGCGAAATAATTTCTTCTATACCGAAAAAGGCTCGTGGGTATGTATCGTAGCCCTGGCTACCGACCGGGAAATGGAACTGATTGAAAAATGTTCCCTGCCGGAGTGTCCGGATGATTGCAACAGATGCATCAATGCTTGCCCGACGAAATCCCTGTCAAAACCGTATACGATGAATATGGCGACGTGTATCGGCGGACTGACGGCTTCCAATGACGCCGACTCTTATGATGACACGACAAACCGGCAGATAGGCGAAAATATTTACGGATGCGACGCCTGCCAGAATGCTTGCCCAATGAATAAGGACAAATGGGAAAACCGGGACGATTTCCCCCATTTAAACAACATGAGCAGAATCCTCTCTCCGGCCGCCATTCTCAATGCAAGCTACGAGGAGATTGAAAATCATTTAATGCCGAAATTCTTTTATATCGAAAAGGCGAACCTCTGGCGGTGGAAACTAAACGCAATAAATTCAATGGTCAATAATTACCGTGCGGGAGACGACATGTATATCCGACATTCGCTGGAAGATAAATACGAGATTGTACGGAAAAAGGCTCGATGGGCATTGGAAAAAATAGAACGAATGGAAACGCCGTAAAAAAACTTCTCACGTCCGGCGCTGCCGCTCTTCGGCAAATTATTGAAAATCCTGACAAATTAAGATGCGTTTGCCCTGCCACATACCCTTTCCATTTTGATAAATATCATATTTATTCCTATCTTTGCGACGCTTTGAATGAAAATATATACGGAACGAGTATGAAAATAGCTTTGGTTGGTTACGGAAAAATGGGGCGCATCATCGAACAGACCGCCCGGGAAAGGGGACATGTCATCGTGTCGGCAATCGACATAAACAATATGGAAGAGTTTGATTCCGACAGTTTCAGGTCGGCGGACGTCGCGATTGAATTTACAACGCCCGCGACGGCTGTTGACAATTACCGGAAATGTTTTGCCGCCGGAATACCGGTCGTGTCGGGTACTACCGGCTGGACGGAGCGCCTCGGGGAAATAAAAAAACTGTGCGGGGAGGAGGGACAGACTTTCTTTTATGCATCGAATTTCAGTATCGGCGTGAATATCTTTTTTGCCCTGAACAGATACCTGGCAAAACTGATGAACCGCTTCCCCTCGTATGATGTGAACCTGACGGAAATACACCATATCCACAAACTTGACGCGCCGAGCGGAACGGGTATCACGCTTGCCGGCGACATCCTGAGCGGAATGGACCGCAAAAAACAGTGGCGGCTTGCCTGTATGGGGGAACCGCCGTTTGATGCGGCAAATCCGGAGGAACTTGTCATTCACGCAATACGCGAGGGAGAAGCGCCGGGAACGCACGAGATTCGCTACGAATCGGAGGTCGACGGCATAACAATCCGGCATGAGGCCAAAAGCCGTGCCGGATTTGCGCTGGGAGCTGTCCTCGCCGCCGAATTTACCGTCGGCAAAAAGGGCTTCCTCACGATGGAAGACTTGATGAAATCAGTGATTAGTTAATTAAAATATTAAAAATATTACCTGTCATGAAATTGAAGAAGATTGAAAAACGTCAATGGATAAATTTCAGCATCTGGGCTGTGCTGTACACGCTTTTCTCGGCATGGATGGAGAATTGGCTGCTGCTGTTGGGACTTGTTGTGCTTGCCGACATTTTCCTCACCAAATTCATACCGTGGGGAGGGTGGAAAAAATCCGGGAACCCCAAAGTGCAAAATGTGCTGAACTGGATTGACGACATCCTGTTTGCGCTGATTGCCGTATATATGATAAACATCTTTGTGTTCCAGAATTACCAGATACCCTCGTCGTCTCTCGAGAAGACCCTTCTTGTGGGCGACTATCTTTTTGTAAGCAAGCTGAGTTTCGGCCCCCGCGTGCCCAACACACCTATTTCATTCCCGCTCGTACAAAACACGCTGCCGATACTGAACTGCAAGTCGTACATCGAATGGCCCGACTGGGGATACAAGCGCGTACGGGGGCTGGGGCGCGTCGAACGCAACGATATTGTGGTCTTCAACTTCCCGGCCGGCGACACGGTCGCGCTGAAAATGCCAAACCCGGACTACTATACGCTGGTGGAGTCCTTTGGACGGGAAGCGATACGCCTGAACAGGAACGATTTCGGGGATGTGATATACCGTCCGGTCGACAAGCGCGAGAATTACGTCAAGCGGTGCGTGGGACTGCCCGGCGATTCGCTCCGGATCGTCGACAATCAGATATACATTGACGGGAAAATACTGGAAAACAGGAAAAATGTGCAGTTCGTTTACTATGTCGAAACGGACGGCACGCTCATCCGCGACGACATGTTCCGCCGCCTGCGGGTCAGCGCGGACGACCGCCTGCTCGTATCGGAACGCACGGGAGGAGTGGAATATTACCACCAGGCGCTATCCTATCTGGGCTTCACGAAAAATTCCGACGGACGCTACAATCCCATATACCACCTGCCGCTGACGGCCGAGGCGCTTGAGACGGTGAAGAAAATGCCGTCCGTACGCAAGGTCGTTATCGAACCGGATTTGATTGGCGGCGACGTCTATCCCGTCGGTTACAATCTGGGCTGGACGCGCGACAACTACGGCCCGGTATGGATACCGGCAAAAGGCGCAACAATCAGTCTCGACGGGAAGAATCTTGCGCTGTACCACCGCTGCATCCGCAACTACGAGAACAACACGCTTGAAATCGGCGCCGACGGCTCCGTGCGGATAAACGGGGAACCGGCCACGACCTATACGTTCAAGTACGATTACTACTGGATGATGGGCGACAACCGCCACTGCAGCGCCGACAGCCGCTCGTGGGGGTTCGTTCCCGAAGATCATATCGTGGGGAAGCCGATACTCGTCTGGCTGTCCATAGACAAAGACCGCAGCCTTTTCAACGGAGGCATCCGCTGGAACCGCATCTTCCGCCGGGTTGAATCATTCAACTGACGCGCACATGCGGCGTTATTTCACAAACATAAGTCATCAAACGGAAAAAAGCCGATGAAACCGGTTGTCAGATATACCATCCTGATTGCAGCAATAATGGTGGCGGTTGTCGCCGTAAAATGGCTCGTCATCGGCTCATACCGCATCACGGGCGATAATACGGGCGATACGCTCCGGGCCGGGGACTGCGTGCTGGTGAACCGACTGAAGGGGATCGGCAATCCGGGACGCAACCGCATCGTGCTGTACCGGAGTCCCCTGCGCCGCGACGCCGCGAATCCTCCGCTTTTCATCGGCAGGTGCATCGGGACGCCGGGCGACGTTATCCAGATGGGGCCGGACGGATTCCGCGTCAACGGACGCCTTTTGCCGGAAGCGCCGATGATGACGCCCGTCTTCCGCATACGCAAAGACATAAAGGAACAGCTGCTCACGACGATGGACTCGCTGCGCATCCCGCTGCGGGACGTGACGGAAGACTCCGTCTGCCTCTCGCTCCGGATGAGCCTGCGCGAAAAGGAACTGCTCTGCCGCAACCTCGCGCAGGTCGTGCAGATGGAAATGACCGGCGGACACTTCATGGGCTACGAATTTGTCATCCCGCGCAGGGGAACGTCCGTCGACATAAACGAGACGTCGCTGATGGTCTGCCGGGAAGCCATCATGAACGAGGCCGGCAAGGCCGCCCTCATACGCGACGGGAAACTGTATATAAACGGAAAGGAACAGAGCTACTACTTTTTCCGCAGGAATTATTACTGGATACTGTCGGAAAACGAACCGGACGGCATCGATTCCCGCCACCTGGGGCTGATTCCCGCCAATCATGTGTCCGGGAATATATGGTATCGCTGGTACGGCAGGGATTCCTCCCGGCGTTTCAAACGAATAAACTGACGGCCAGACAGCCCGAAAAATGTCCGTCGCACACCTCTCAACCGCATACCTGGCCCCGGTGCCGTACTATTCGAAACTTGCCGGTTTTGACGAAATACGCATCGAGACCGCAGAAAATTATCCCCGGCAGACGCTCCGGAACAGATGCCTGATAGCGGCGGCAAACGGCACGCAGGCCCTCACCGTCCCCGTCGAAAAACCCAAAACGCCCAAATGCCCGACGCGCGACATACGCATATCCGCCCACGGAAACTGGCGGCACCTGCACTGGAACGCCCTCGTTTCGGCATACGGCATGAGTCCGTTCTTCGAATATTACGCCGACGATTTCCGCCCCTTCTACGAAAGAGAATACCGATACCTTATCGAATACAACGATGCGCTGCAACGCATGATATGCGGATTGCTGGACATACATCCGGTCATAGCACACACCGCGAAATACGAGCCTCAGGTAAGCAACGATTACCGCGCCATAACAGACCCCTGCACCCCCCTGCCCGCCGCGGCGCCTTATTACCAGGTATTCCGCGACAGGCACGGATTCCTCCCCAACCTGAGTATCGTAGACCTCCTGTTCAACATGGGGCCGGAATCAATCCTGTTCCTGACCTGATTCCGAGATTACACGGTTATATTTCAACAGATAATCCGGCACGGGCCGCAAGCCCGCGCCAACAAATTTAAATAGCGCAAATAGTGATTAGCGTAAATAGTGATTAATGAAATAGTGATTAGCGTTAATAGTGATTAGCGTAATTAATGGTTGCTTCCCATGGCTTGGTTATGTGCATTTCCTTTTCACCGTCATTGCGGTCTCCCTGCTCGTCCGTCATTGCGAACGCAGTGAAGCAATCCAGGTCGTCGCCTGTGCCTGGATTGCTTCACTGCGTTCGCAATGACGGATGGGATTCGGCTTTCGAAACCGCCCCTCACCTATCATTAATCATTTGTCATTAAGGGCGCCCACAGAGGGGCGCCCCTACAATTAACCATTAATCATTAATCACTAACCACTAATCACTAATTAATGACTATCTTCCTGCCTGCGCCATTGTTGAGGGTGACGATGTAGATGCCCTGCTCGAGGCGGATTTTTGTTGTGCCGGCGGAGATGATTGTGCGCTGAGTGCGCAGGATGCCGTCGGGGGTGTAGATCCGGGCTATGCTGCCGGGGCGGGACGTGCGGATGTACGCTTCGCGGCCGGACGACCAGATACGGTCGTCCGCTTCCGGGTCTTCACGTGCGATGTCCTCGCGGCCGCTGTACAGATAGTTGGCGTAGTAGTCGCGGTCGCCGGTTGTGCCGGCGGGGATGGTGACCGTCTCCTCAGGGACGTCGCCGTTCGAACCTGTCCAGCCGGTGAACACGTCGCCCGCCTTGCGGGGGGCGGCGAG
>JAIRYY010000258.1 GCA_031267485.1 Tannerella sp. | reverse complement strand
AGTGAGCAAGAGATTTTCCGCACACGTGGCAACCTTCCCGCCGAGGGCGGGGAATAAACTCAGGGCTGCCGGTGCGCCCCGGCAGAGGTACGTTTCGGCGTATTTGCCGATAAAAAGCCCGGAGCAATCCGCATAGTCATCGACGACTTTCTGAATCCAAACCGTCCACACTCCCCCGCAAAACGTTGGTTATTTGCAGGATAGCGCGGTATAGCTCTGTATGTTCCTGTTCTTTGGTCATAATAAACTCGGCTATTTTATACAAAACTTTTTTCTTTTGATTTTAAGCGCAAAGGTATTGATAATTTTTGGATTTGAGGAAAACATTTCATACTTTTGCAATATTATTCCATGAGAAAATCTATGATAAGTCAGGAAGAGAGCAAAATGCAGTGGAGCCGGTTCGTGGCGGGAGATAATGAGGCTTACGGTTGGCTATACACGAAATACATCCAAAGTCTATACCGGTACGGACTACACTTTACATCCGACGGCGAAGACGTAAAGGACTGTATCCATGACGTTTTTACGCATCTTTACCGGAACAGACGCCGTCTTGTCACGCCCGACAATGTGAAAGTCTATCTTTTCGCGGCGCTCAGGAACAGATTGCTTCGGCATTTGCAGAACAATAATAAATACGGTTATGACGGGGAGGAAGAGGCGCCGTTCCTGCTTGAACCGACTGTCGAGGATGAGTATATCGACCTCGAACAGACCGTGCTGCAACAGGAAATGATTAAGAAATACCTTGCAGTTCTCAGTCCCCGCCAGAAAGAAATCATCTACTACCGCTTCCTGCAGGAAATGCAGTGGGATGAAATCTGCAGTTTGATGACGCTGAATTACCAGTCTGCGCAAAACCTCCTGCAGCGCGCGCTCCGGAAAATCAGAGAACATTTTAGCATGCGGGGTTGAAAAAAAAAATCCATTTGGCGAGTAGAAAGTGAGTAGAAAAATACATCGCCGGTATCTTCCTTTAAAAAGAGATACGGAAATGGATATAAATTACACAAAATACACGGCAGAGGAACTGTTAAGGGACGACTATTTCCTGCGCTCGGAACTGTATCCGACGACGGAAAGCCTGGCTTTCTGGAACAGCCTCCGCGACAAATCACCGGCGCTGGCCGCGGAAATGGATGTTGCGCGCGACATGTTGCACAGCGTCAGGCAGCGTTGCGATACAAAAAAGGAGCTTCCGCACGAAAGCGTCGAAACGCTCTGGAAAAGAATCGACCGGCAGAACCGGCAACACGACCGGCGACACGTTCGATATCTTCGTACGGCCACGGGCATCGCCGCTTCCATTTGCCTCCTGCTCGCCGCCGGATGGTACGTCCGCTTTGCGCAACAGCAGGACAAAACGGATTATCAGGCATTGATGAAGTCTTTTGAACAAAGGGCGGACAACGAATCCGGACAGGTACAGCTTGTCCTGTCGGGCAACCGGAAAATCACGATTGACGGGAAGGACACGCAAGTTGACTATAACGAATCCGGACAGGTCAACATCAACTCCGGCCGGATTATCGAAGAAGAGGCAAAAAGCGAGGAACCGGCGTATAACCAGTTGATTGTGCCGCCGGGCAAACGTTCCACCATCACTTTTAATGACGGTACGCGCGTGTGGATTAATTCCGGCTCGCGGGTTGTCTATCCCGTCGCGTTTGATAAAAAACGCCGCGAACTGTTCGTCGAGGGTGAAATATACCTTGACGTGGCGAAAGACGAAAAACGTCCCTTCATCGTGAAGACCGGCAACATGGATGTAAAAGTGCTCGGCACGACTTTCAACGTGAAAGCTTACGGGAACGAATCCGGCGCGGAAGTCGTCCTTGTCAGCGGCAAAGTGGAAGTCGAGCTGAACGGAAACAGGAACGTTCTCGCGCCCAACCAGATGTTTTCGTATAACAGCCTGACAAGCAAGTCTGCTATCATACCCGTGGACGCGGCGGACTATATCGCATGGAAAGACGGCTATTACCCTTTCCGGCAGCAACAGCTAAGCGAAGTGCTCCGGAAACTGTCCGGATACTACGGCGTCACATTCCAGTGGAACGAAAAAGTCGGCAGCCTTACCTGCAGTGGCAAATTTGATTTGAAGGAAGATATGGACGAAGTCCTGTGCACGCTCGAAAAAACCGCCCCGATCATCATCACGAAAACCGGCGAAAACGTATATGAAATAAATGTCAAACCCTAAAAAAAATGAACATTATGGGACCGTGAAACACAATGAACCAAAACACAAAAAAAATGGCCGGACAATACCGCAAATATCATCCGGCCTGCGATTTAGAATCAGTACGAATATTATTTACCAACTTAAATCATCAACAAAAGTATGAAAAAGAATGAGATTTATGGCTTTTTACAAGCCAAAAAAAAATTAATCCGTATTATGAAATGTTGCCTGTTATTTATTCTAATGGGAATAGCGACCTGTTTTGCAAGCAAATCATACTCGCAGGAAGTTTTTCTCACCATGGAGTATGATAACCATACCTTAAAGGGTATTATCCATGAAATAGAACAGAAAAGTGAATTTATTTTCTTTTATCTGGATAACTCGATTGATCTCAACCGGAAAGTTTCCATCCACGTCCGCGACGAAAAGATAGAAACGATTCTGGAGCGTCTTTTCGCCGGTACGGACAACCGGTATTACATTTCCGACCGTCAGATTATCATCTCGAAGGAGAAGGCGCCCGTTGCGTCGCCCGATCCCGCTGTTCAGCAGACGCGCACGCTCACCGGCGTGGTCCGGGATGAAACCGGCCCCGTTGCCGGCGCCAACGTCACGGTCAATGGCACAACAAACGGCGCCGTCACGGACATGGACGGGAATTTCGTCCTCAGCAATGTCCCCGACAACGCGGTCATTAGAATCTCCTACATCGGTTACGTGACGCAGGAGATTGCCGTCCGGGAACGGACGACGGTGGATGTCCTGCTGCTTGAGGACGCCGAAGTCCTCGAAGAGGTAGTCGTCGTGGGATACGGAACGGTCAGGAAAAGCGATTTGACGGGGGCCGTCTCGTCACTGACGAGCGAGCACCTCAAGGAACGCTCGAACACGAACGTGATGTCGTCGCTGGCCGGCCAGGTGGCGGGCGTGCAGATACAGCAAACGCAGGGCGCTCCCGGCAGCGCTCCCACCATTAAGGTGAGAGGCGTGTCCACCATCAACGCCGGCGTCTCGCCGTTATACGTGATTGACGGGATTCCGATGGGCGATTATTCGCCGACGAAGATTACCACTTCGACGGGCGTCGATCTTTCGAACAATAATTTTAATCCGATGAGCGCTATTAATCCCGCGGATGTCGCGTCAATAGAAATCCTGAAAGATGCTTCGTCGGCTGCCATTTATGGATCCCGCGGAGCCAACGGAGTAGTGATTATCACGACCAAATCGGGTAAGGAGGGTAAGCCGAAAATCGATTTCAGCTACGAGAGAGGATTGCAGCAGGTTGTGCGGAAAGTGGAACTCATGAATGCGCAGGAATTTATTGATTACTGGGTGGCCGCACACGACAACGAGTGGATGAAGACGCCGGGGCATCAGCTTACCGACTCGCCGGGCAGCCGCGGAATACCCCAGGAGTTTATTGACAGTCCGGGATCGTTTGCCACGACGGACTGGCAGGATGTGACATTCCGCGACGCCAACAGCGACAATTTCCGGCTGTCCATGACGGGAGGCACGTCCAAATCCACCTATATGCTATCGGGTAATTATCTTTCGCAGGAGGGCGTGGTCGACAACTCCAGGTTTCAACGCTTCACGGTACGTTCAAACGTAACCTATCAGGTGACGGACTTCATTAAAACGGGATTGAACCTCTCGCTGTCGAAAGTGGATGACCGCATCTACGGAACGACCGGCAAGTCCGACGTGGTGAGCCTTTCCCTGCAGAACGACCCGATATTTCCCCTTTATACGGAGAATGGCACTCTGAGCTATCGCGACCCCGAATCGACGTGGAACAGATTCGCGCCATACGACGTGCAGCTATGGCATCCTTATGCCATGACCCGCGAGACGGATGTGTACGGCAATCGCCTGAATATGATGGCAAGCGGCTTTGTGGAGATTTCGTTCCTCCGGGATTTTACATTTAAAACATCCCTGAGCGGCACGTACATGACAAACCGGTCGGGATACTACCGGAACGAAGGCACAAACTGGGGATTATCCACCTATGCGCCTGCGGAAGGCATCATTACTACCGATCAGACCGACGACTGGATATCGGAGAACATCCTGTCGTACAACCATGTTTTCGGGATTCACTCCGTCAACGCCATGATTGGCTATACCGCCCAGAAGAATCATTACGAAAGCACGCTGCAGCAGTCGACCGGTTTCCCCAACGACCTGGTGCACACGCTAAACGCAGGCACGCCGTCCAATAGCGTCAGCGACGCGCAGGAATGGAGCCTGCTGTCGCAAATCGGCCGCGTGAATTATTCGCTCGCCAACAAATACCTGCTGACGGCTACCATCCGCCGCGACGGCAGTTCGCGTTTCGGCACAGACAACAAATGGGGTTACTTTCCTTCGGCTTCGGTGGCATGGAAAGTGAATGAAGAGGGTTTCCTCCGCAACGTTGACTGGCTCTCGTCCCTGAAACTGCGCGCCAGCTACGGCGTAACGGGAAACAATCAGATTCCCAACTACGGCGCTATCGCTTTGCTGGACAAAAAACAGTATGCATGGGGCAACAGCGTTACAAGCGGACTGTTTCCGAGTACGGGTTCCAATCCCTCGCTGCGGTGGGAGAAAACAAAGCAGTTCGATTTCGGCTTGAACAGCGGCCTGTTCAATAACCGCATTTACCTGGAGGCGGATTATTACTACTCGCGTACGACCGATTTGTTGCTGAATGTTCCCATACCCGCAATAACAGGGTTTACGCAACAACTGACCAATATCGGCGAAATTCAGAATCAGGGATTCGAGTTTTTAATCACCTCCCGGAACCTGACGGGGGATTTCGAGTGGACAACCAATTTCAATCTGTCGCTCAACCGGAACAAAATCATCAGCACCGGGCCCGGCGATCCGCCAATCTATTTTACCGAGTGGGACGTGATTTCAAAGTACGAGGTAGGGCAACCGGTGAGCAATTTCTTCGGATATGTCTTCGATGGCGTGTTCAACAACCAGCAGGAGATAGACGCCTATCCGCATCATCCCAGCACCACGCCCGGCGATCCGAAAGTGCGCGATGTGGACGGGAACGGTAAAATTGACGAAAACGACCGTACCATCATAGGCAATCCGCAGCCGGATTTCACGTATGGCATGACCAATACATTCACGTTCAAAAACTTCGACCTGAGCATACTGCTGCAAGGCTCCTACGGGAATGAAATCGCCAATCAGCAGGCGCGCTATACGAAACGCTACAACGGCGGACGTAATCTCTACAGCGTCGCGACCAATTACTGGCGGTCGGAAAATAACCCCGGCGACGGCAATAT
>JAIRYY010000242.1 GCA_031267485.1 Tannerella sp. | reverse complement strand
GTAAATATGAGCGCAACAGAACAGAACGGAACGGAAATGAAATCGGTTATTATTGCCAACCCGATTTATGACACGGTATTTAAAAAGTTGATGGAGAACACGAAAATCGCCAAATTCTTCCTCTCCACGATACTCGAACGGCAAATTATCGACATAACAGTCCGTCCACAGGAATTTTCGTACCGGAACGACGGGAAAAAGAACCAGGAGGATATACCCTACTCCATGTTCAGGATAGACTTTATGGCTACCGTTTAATGATTAGTGATTAGTGATTAGTGATTAATCACTAATCCACTAATCACACTAATTTACACTAATCACTAATCACTAATTTACGCTAATCACTGATTTACGCTAATTTACACTAATCATTAATTCACTAAGGAGTTGCCTAAAAATAACCATATCATTTATTTTCACATGGAACTGTCTGAAAAGCCGGGACTCGTCATTGCGAGGAGGAACGACGAAGCAATCCAGGAGCAGGCGACGACCTGGATTGCTTCGGGCTGCGCCCTCGCAATGACGGCGACTTTCGAGACAGTCATGTATTCGGCAAATGTATCATTTCTTTTTAGACGAATCCTAATCACTAATTTACATTAATCACTAATCATTATTCATTAATCATTAATCATTAATCATTAATCACTAATTTACGCTAATCATTAATCATTAATCACTATTCACTAATCATCAAACACAATGAAAACAAAAATTATTCTTTCGGCAATTTTGCCGGTTTTCTTTTTTGCCTGTACGGTGAAGGACGGTCTGCATGTCGGAGAGCTCACGTGCGAATATCTGGTCGACCCGCTCGGCATTGATACCGAAACGCCGCGAATCGGCTGGACGTTGACCGACGCCGGGCATGTCCGCGGACAGCGGCAGACGGCTTATCACGTTTTGATGGCGACAACGCCCGACAAACTCCGCGACGGCGAGACCGACGTGTGGAACAGCGGGAAAGTCGCATCCGACCGCTCGCACCTCGTTGCCTGCGACGGCGCGCGGTTTCAATCCGGGGGCGATTATTACTGGAAAGTGCGCGTGTACGACCGCGACGGCAAGGCTTCGGCATGGAGCCGAACCGCCCGTTTCTCGATGGGTCTGCTCAATCGCGCGGACTGGAAAGGGGAGTGGATAAAACATCCCGCCGCAACGCCCGACAAACACGTCTGGTTCCGTCGGCAACTGAAACTCGACGACCGGGCGGCTTCGGCTTTTGTATACGTGGCTTCGCTTGGCTATCACGAACTGTATGTCAACGGCAAACCCGTCTCCGACCGGGTGCTGTCGCCCACGCTGACGCGCCTCGACAAACGGGTGCAGTACGTCGCCTACGACGTCGCCGACCTGCTTGTCCGGGGCGACAACATCGTGGCTTTGTGGTATGCGCCGGGCTGGTCGCGCTACGATTTTTTCGCGCCGTCGGTCGACCAGGCGTTCCTGCTGCAGATGAACGGACAGACGCGGACGGGAACGGCTTTCACCCTACATTCCGGGGATGACTGGAAATGCGCCGAAAGTTACAGCCGCGAGTCCTGCGGCTACTGGTTCGGCAATATGAGCGGCGAACTGGTGGACGGACGACGCTATTCGGCGGACTGGAACACGGTCGGTTTCGACGACGGCGACAGGACGAATGCCGTGAGGACGCCGCCGCTGACAAACGGCGAAACGCCCGCCCTGACGGCCGAAATGACTGACCCCTCGCGCATCATCGAGACGATTGCGGCGCGTGAAATACAGACGGTCGACACGCTGCCGGGTATATGGAAAATCGACATGGGCAAGAACTTCACCGGGTTTCTCGACATCGCTTTCAACGGCCTCGCGGCGGGAGATACGGTCGTGATACGCGTGTCCGACCGCCTCAATGTCATGGCGAATTTCAACCAGGTGCATTATTATGTCGGACGTGGCGAGGACGGGGAACGTTTCCGCAACCGCTTCAACTATTCCGCCGGACGCTACGTCTACCTGCAGGGGCTGAAACAGGCGCCCGGACTGTCCGACGTCAAAGGGCTTGCCGTCTCGAGCGCGGCGCCGCAGACGGGGAGTTTTTCCTGCTCCGACGCGCTTTTCAACCGCATTTACGAAGTGGACGTATGGACGTACAGGGCGTGCAACGTCGAGGGCTTCACGGTCGACTGCCCGCATCGCGAACGGCTCGGCTACGGCGCCGAGAGCGCCTGGCTGACTTCCTGGGGACTGGGACTGCCTCTTTTTGAAACCGGCGCGTTCTACCTCAAAAACCTGCGCGACTGGCGCGACGTTCAGATGCCCGACGGGTGGATTCACAACACCGCCCCGCAAATCAACCGCCACTACGGCGGCCCGCTCTACAGCGGCTCCATCCTGAATCTGGCCTGGGAGCATTACCTCGCGACCGGAGACGTCCGCGCGCTGGAAATCGCCTATCCGGCCGGAAAGAAGTGGATTGAATATCTGTCCGCCCACACGCCGCCCGACGGACTGCTGAAACCGTATGCCCCCGGCGGCCGTTTCCTCGGCGAATGGGTGGCGCCCGGCCCGCGCAAGGAATTTGCCGAAACGGTCGAATCGCAGTTTTTCAACAACTGCGTCTACTCCATCATGCTCGATCTGACCGCCCGCATGGCCGATGTGCTCGGATTCGCGGACGAAGCGGCGTCTTACGGCAGGATGCGCGATGAACTGGCGCCGAAAGTGCATGCCGCGTATTTCGACGCCGGGACGAACACGTATCTGAGCGGAAACCAGGTGCAGACGGTTTTCCCGTTATATGCCGGCATCGCGCCCGACACGCTGCGTCCGGCGTTGCTGAAGCATCTGGAATATGACCTGACCTCCCCGCATCCCCGGTTCGATTTCGGAAGTCCCAGCCGCTATCCCTATTTCAACGTGCTTTTCGCCCACGCGCATTTCCACGAGATTATCTCGGACATACTTTCCAGGGATACGTATCCCGGTTACGGCTACTTTCTTGCCAACGGCGAAACGGCCTGGCCGGAGTACTGGGAAATAACCGACAGCCGCATCCACACATCCTACACCGGCATCTCGGCATGGTTCGTGAAAGGGCTGGCCGGCATTGAACCGGATGCGTCCGCCCCCGGTTACCGCACTTTCACCGTCCGCCCGAACGTGATAAACAGACTGACGTACGCCGAAGCATCCGTCCAATCGCCCTACGGCATCATCAAAAGCGGCTGGCGCAAAGACGGCGACAGAGTCATCTATGACGTCACCGTTCCCGTCGGAACGGCAGCAAACATCCATCTTCCGGCAACAGCTTCCCGGATAACCGAAAACGGTCAGCCGCTCGAAAACATCCCGGAAATCCGCGTCATGAACAGACAGGACAACGAATCCGTCATCCACGCGGAAGCCGGGAAATACTCCTTTGAATTGACAATTGACAATTGATAATTGACAATTAAATTTAATGAATACTCGATATAATACCCAAATCAGCCTTTCTGCCATTGCGGGCAGCGTCCCCCGTCCCGTCATTGTAAGCGAAGCGAAGCAATCCGGGCTCAGGCCGTGCATCCCGGACGGTTGTCAGGCGGCCGCCTGTGCATGGATTGCTTCGTGCCTCGCAATGACGGGGCGGGAGGGAGGTTTTCAAACGGATATCAGGGGCGCCCACAAGGGCGCCCCTACCATTAACATTAATCACTAATCACTAATCATTAATCACTAATCACTAATCATTCTATGAAACATTACATGAACATTTGTTATCAAGCGCTGTTCCTGCTTACGGCGTTGACGGCTTATTCGCAAAAGCAGGAGGTCGTCTTTGTTAATTCGTTCGACAACAACCGGCATCCGCAAATCCTGTACTGGTTTTGGGACGAGGGTACGATTGCCGGCAAACAGTATCTGAAAGACATCGACAGGATGGCCGCGGACAGTCCGTTCGACCTGGTCATGCTCACCTCGCGGTTCAAGGACAACATGGGCTTCTGGCGGACGGAGGATTTGAAACCGCATCTGGCCGACGCCGTCCGTCACGCCCACGAAAAGGGTCTTAAAATCGCCCTTCAGCTGTGGCCGATGAACCGCGTTCCCGAACTGATGATTTCCGATTATCCGATTGAGACGAAAGATGCCGAATCGCTCGTCAACGAGAGCGAACTCACGCTGGACGCCGCCGGACGGGGACGTACCGTCAACATGCCGAAAACCGTAAGGATGAACCGCATCATCCGGTCGGAGCTGGTCAGCGTATGGCTGTTCAGAAAGACCTCGGACGGATTTTACGACCCGTCCACGCTGACGGAAGCCGAAAAGGAGTGGGTAATCACTGCGGTGAACGACGATTTCTCCGTGACGGTCAACATCCATGCACCGGAAATGTACGCCGGATACACGGCCTGTGTGCTGACCGAACACTATTACCATTTCCCAGACGTGCTGTCGGCGGAACATTTCAATGCCCTGAAACGGATGCTCGACGCCTATTCGGATATCCCCTTCGACGGGGCGGGACTGGACGAGAACGGTAACATGGGCATTCTCTCCGTCACTGTCATGAAAGACCGCAACCTGTATATGGACGACCGCACATGGAGCGACGCGTTCGAAAATCATCTTCTCGGCAGCGGCGTGTCCGACCCCGGCAGGCTGCTTTTCGACATGCGCTACGCACCCGCGGACAGACCGGAAGTGCGAATCAGGGCTATCAACACGTATTTCGACGAGCGGCTGAAAGGTCCCGTCACGGTGGACCGGCTGTTCTACGACTACGCGAAGAAGCTGTTCGGACGGGACGCCTTTATCGGCTGTCACAGCACGTTCCACAATTCGCTTACCGGGACGGACGTCTGGACAACCGGCGTCGACTGGTGGGATTTGCCCCGCGAATACGGCCAGACGGACGAGGGACAGCCGATGCCCGACCGGATGGGTATCGGCATTTCGGGCACGGAGCCTCTCGTCTACAACATGTTCTACAACAGGAGCAAGGAGGTCATGCTGAACGAGGCGCTCTCGACGGCGGCCTACGGCGTGCGCGAGCATTACCATGCATGGAATGACGTGCAGGGCTGGGGAAAGGATGTCGGCGACGATGATTTCCTGGAAGACGTGCGGCCGGTGGAAGAGCGCATCCGGCTGCTGAATCTTTTTGAGCCCGCAGCGCCCAAACTGTCCCTGCTGGCGATATATCATTTCCCCTGCATGCTCAACTGGTTTCCCGATGCCGGCCGGAAAAACCGGATGGGCGTGCGCGACGTGAACTGGGCGTCGCTGGCCGGCGACATCTGGAATGCGGGCTATCCCTGCGCCACAATCCCGTCCACATGGGTGGAGCGCGGGAACGTGACGGTGCGCAAAGACGGGAAAGTGCAGGTCGGCGACCGCATTTTCGACGCGGTTGTTTTCTTCGGGCCGCAGTATGCCAAGCCGTCGACGCTGGCGTTCCTCCGGGAGCTGGCGGAGCGGAAAGTCGCGCTGATGACGCTGGGTGAAGCCACCCTGGATTTCGACGGCAACGACTGTTCGGACGCGTACCGCCCGGTTGCGCGCCATGCGATTCCGTTCGACATCGAAAGCATCGGGAAGCTGGGCGTGACGAAGAATCCCGTCGCCAACGGGATTTTCCTGCAGGACGGCTCGGTTGTGATGTCCGATTATCCCTCGGTGAAAAACGGGACGGACACCGAGTTCAGGGTGAAAATCGGGAAGGATGAATTTTCGGGCAGCTACCGGGGGGTGTTTGCCCTCAAGACGGACCGAAAGGGGAATGTGGAGAAACTCGCAGGCGGCAATTTCCGCTCCCTGCGGAAAAACGGCAAAACCGTCCTGGAGCTGAAGAATCCCGCCGACATCCTGGTCAGGAGAGTGAACGGAAAAACCGTCGTGACCATAAAGGGAAAGGATAATGAGATGGTCATCTCCGAATTTCCGAATCGCTGAATCTTTTCTGCGCGCCTCATATACACTCTCTTTTCGAAAAAAGAATGTAATTCCGCTGTAATCTGCTTTTATAGTTTTACCTTTGCATCCGTAATTTAAAAATATTATTAATATGCATAAAACAATTGTTGCCGGGATAATACTGCTTTGCGGGTTTGCGTCTGCCGTGGCGCAGGAGAGCAGTGACGGTTATGAATTTACGACAGTACGGGAATTGCGGATTACGCCGGTCAAAAATCAGAGCCGTTCGGGCACGTGCTGGTGTTTTTCGGGCGTGGGACTGATTGAGGCGGAGCTGCTCCGCACGGGAAAGGGCGAATATGACCTGTCGGAGATGTTCGTCGTCAACAAATCGTATACCGACAAGGCGGACAAGTATGTCCGTCTGCACGGATTCCTCAATTACGCGCAGGGCGGCTCCTTCGAGGATGTCCTGTACGTCTTCAGGCATTACGGGGCGATACCGCGGGAGGTGTATCGCGGACTTAATTACGGCGATACGGCACATGTACACGGCGAGATGGAGCAGTCGTCGTTCAATCTCCTGAAATCGGTCGTTTCCAATCCGGACGGGAAGATTTCACCCGTGTGGAAAAATGCCCACCAGGCTGTCATCGATTCGTACCTTGGAGCGATTCCCGAAAAATTCACCTATGGCGGAAAGGAATATACGCCTGAAAGTTTCGGCAAATCGCTGGGGCTTAACTTCGACGATTATGTGTCGCTGACGTCTTTCACCCACGAGCCGTATTACGCGCCTTTCGCCCTTGAGATTCCGGACAACTGGCGCTGGGCGCCGTCCATGAACCTGCCGCTCGACGAACTGATGCAGGTTTTCGACCATGCCGTAAACAGCGGTTACACGGTCGCCTGGGCGGCCGACGTGAGCGAAAAGGGTTTTACGCGTAATGGCATCGCCGTGGCGCCTGACATCGAATATATGGAAACAAAAGGCTCCGACCAGGACCGCTGGGTCGGACTGAGCCGCGTCGAGAAGGATGCAAAAATCCGGGAACTGGCTGAAAAGCCCTGCCGGGAGATGGAGATAACGGCGGAGATGCGCCAGAAAGCATACGATAACTACGAGACGACCGACGACCATGGCATGTTGATTTTCGGTATCGCGAAAGACCGGACGGGGAAAAAATATTACATGGTCAAAAATTCGTGGGGCACGGACAACAAGTACAAGGGGATATGGTATGTCTCCGAAGCGTTTGTGGCTTACAAGACGATAAGCATCGTCGTTCACAGGGACGCTCTTCCGCCATCCGTGAAGAATAAATTAAACCTCAGGTAAAAATGAAATCTCTACTGGAACAGACCGATGCCGCACGCCGGACGGGACGTCGCTGGCGTAAAATACGGAACGTTATTTCCCTCATCGCCGTTTCCGTGTTCGTCATCTGGGGCGCCATACGCTATTACTATCCCTATGCCGAGGGCGTCAAGTCCGGCAAACTTAATTACGTCGTCTACAAGGGACTGGTGTTTAAAACGTATGAGGGGAAACTGATTCAGCCGGGCATCAAACCGTCCGAATCCGGAAGTATTCAGTCCAACGAATTTGTTTTCTCCGTGGCAAAAAAGAATCTTGCGGAACAGCTTATGCGCGCGGGAGGCAAGACGGTGGAACTGCACTATACCGAATATTTCGGAGCCATACCCTGGCGCGGATATTCCCGCTACGTGGTCGACCAGATTGTCACCATCTCGGAAGACACGCCAACACGAGATTTAGTGATTAGCGTAATTAGTGATTAATGATTAGTGATTAGTGAAATAGTGATTAGTGATTTTTAATAAATTAATGGTTAATGGGATATTTCGGAGCAAATATATTAAACAGGAAAACGCTTTGCTTTGCGTTGCGTATCATTAAGCTGTACAAATCTCTGTGTACGGAACAGCATGAATTTGTTTTGTCAAAACAGATGCTTCGTTCGGGAACAGCTATTGGCGCACTGCAGAGGGAAAGCGAATATGCGGAAAGCAAGCCCGATTTCATCCATAAACTGGGAATCGCACAAAAAGAATGTAACGAAACGCTCTATTGGCTGGAACTTTTACAAGGTTCGGAATATATCACAGACGACATGTACAACAGTCTGAAAAACGATGCCGAAGAACTGCAAAAAATGCTCACCTCAAGCATCAAAACAGCCAAGTCAAACCTCGCCAATCACTAATCATCAAAAAAAAACATTAATCCCAAACCATTAATCACTAATCACTAATTCACTAATCATTAAATTACGCTAATCACTAAATTACACTAATCACTAATCACTAATCACTAATTCACTAATCACTAAATTACATGTTTCACATAGGATGTCACTTATCGGTTTCAAAGGGCTACAGGGCAATGGCGGAGGACGCGCTGTCGGTAGGAGCGAATACCTTTCAGTTTTTCACGCGCAATCCCCGCGGGGGAAGCGCCAAAGCGATTGACGGGAAAGATGTGGCGCAGTTCCTGGAGATAGCCAGGACGAACGGTTTTGGCTTTTTCCTCGCGCATGCACCGTATACGATGAACATATGCGCTGCGGATGCGCACATACGCAAATTTGCGCATGACTTGATGGCCGACGATTTGCGGCGGATGGAATACCTGCCCGGAAGCCTCTACAATTTTCATCCCGGAAGCCACGTGAATCAGGGAGTGGAGGCGGGCATACGCCTCATCATCGAGACCCTGAACGACGTCCTGAAACCGGAGCAGACAACCACCGTGCTGCTCGAAACGATGGCCGGCAAGGGAAGCGAAATCGGGCGTTCGTTCGAAGAACTGCGCACGATTATCGACGGCGTGCGGCTGTCCGGGAAAATAGGCGTATGCCTGGATACATGCCACATCTATGACGCCGGATACGATATTGTCCGCGACCCGGACGGCGTCATCGACGAATTTGACCGCATCGTCGGACTGGAACGCCTCCGGGCTATCCACCTGAACGACAGCAAAAACCCGTACGGAAGCCACAAAGACCGGCACGAAACAATCGGCAACGGCTCGCTCGGACTGGAAGCGATTACCCGCGTGATCAATCATCCGAAACTGAAACGCCTGCCCTTTTATCTCGAAACGCCAAACGAACTGCCCGGCTACGCCGCAGAAATAAAACTGCTTAAAACGCTCTACCGGGAGTAATCCCCCCACCTGTTTTTGCAACCTCAAAACAATCCATTCATGTCTGACAGAAAGAAAATCTTACGGCGCACTTCGTGGATAAGCGTTATCGGCAATGCCGTCCTGTCGCTGCTGAAAATAGTCATCGGCATTGTGTCCGGGAGTATGGCAGTGCTGAGCGACGGCCTGGATTCGGCTTCGGACGTGGTCACGTCGGCGGTCATGCTGTTCACGTCGTCCATCATCAGCCGTCCGCCCAATTCCAGGTACGTGTACGGACGGGAAAAGGCGGAAAATGTCGCCTCGACCATCCTGTCGTTTGTCATCTTTTTCATGGGCTGCCAGATTGTCGTGACGTCGGCGGAGCAGATTATCAGTCAGGAATCAAGAGAACTGCCGTCCATGCTGGCCATCTGGGTGACCGTCGTCTCGATTGCCGGCAAGCTGCTGCTCGCCTGGTATCAGTTTCATCAGGGCCGGCGGGTCGATTCGTCGATGCTGAAAGCGAACGCAATCAACATGCGCAACGACGTGATTATTTCCGGCGGCGTGCTGGCCGGGCTGGCCTGTACGTTTCTGCTGAATGTGCCGGCGCTGGACCCTATTATTGCGGGAATCATCGGCCTCTATATCGTCTGGTCGGCGACAGGGATTTTCCGCGACGCAAACCTGGCGCTGATGGACGGCATTTCCGACACCTCCGTCTACGGCAGAATCATCGAAGCGGCCGAGAACGTGCCGGGCGCCTGCAATCCCCACCGCATCCGGCTGAGGCAGATAGGAAACATGTACAATATCGTCCTCGATGTGGAAGCCGACGGCGCGCTGTCGCTGACGGAAGCCCACCGGATTGCGCAGGAGGTGGAGAACAGCATCAAGGATAGCGTCGGAAACATCTATGACATCGTCGTACACGTGGAGCCGAAAGGCACCGTCCACAGCGCGGAACGGTACGGCATCAGCAGAGACTTGCTGGAGAATTAAGAATTACGTGACGTATAAATAATCACTGCTGTCCGGTAAAATTGCGAAACAATCATTTTTTATTTGTAAATCACAGATAATGAGGCGTCATATTTATGATATTCAAAAGTAAGCCCCCTATATTTGCGGGAACAGGGAGTTTTGATATTCCGATTTTTGTTTGCATATGATCTCCCGCCAACAATCTTCGGGGTCTTCTAAAAAACGGTACACGTTGATTGATTCCGTTGCCGAAATAAAAAGAATGACCGGTTTTACGGTTCTGAGGCCGGTTTGCCAATCACGAGCCTGTCGCCGGAGTCGTCGACTTCAAACAGGCGGGGAATCCGGACATATCGCCCGTTGACGTCCTCCTTATGGCTGTGCACGGACATCAACAGTCGGCCGTCCAGCGTGCGGAACAGCATGCCATGCCCGTAATCGGGCGGCGTGATGGGGTCTTTTTCATGAATCCAGGGGCCGTCCAGAGTACCGCTTTCCGAATAGGCAACGCCCTGAGTATAAGACTTGAATACCCAGCTTGTCCAAATCATGCCCAGGCGTCCTGTCTGCGTATGGAACAAAAAGGGGCCGTCCGTCACCTTGTTCGGGACAATTCGGCCGTTCCCGTCCTTTTCCCTGCTCCAGGGCGAGTCGCTGGCGCGGAAAAGCACTTTCCCCTCGCCGGCTGGCCCACTCAAATCCGGCTTCAGTTCAATCTTCTCAATGGTACCGTTCCAGTTCTGCAACCACTCGTGACAATATACCATATAGGGCCTGCCATCCCTGTCCACCCAGAACGTACCGTCCAGAGTCGGCTTGTCGGGAGGCAGATAAACGGAATCCTTCATCGGCTCGTAGGGGCCATCCGGCCTGTCACTGAGCAGGATATGGCTGGCCCTGCGTTCGATGGCAGTTCCCCTGACCGTGTCAATTTTTACCGCCCGGTTGGTAAATGTCGCGAAATAGTAGTATTTGTCTTTATACTGATGAATTTCAGCCGCCCAAATCATTGGCGCGGGCCCCATCCATGAATTGGAATCGGTCATTGCCACGTGACGGGGGCCTTCCCAGTATTTCAGATCCCTGCTTTTCCAGAGCATGCCGCCGGTACCGGTCATGTAATACATGGAAGTCTTCCGGTCGGCCAGAATGAAAGGATCACTCAGGCGAATGGAATCCAGGGGAACATTGCTCCGCACAGGTATGACTCTGTTTTGAGAAAAGGATGCCGCCGGGAGGGAGTCGAAAATGTTCAGATTCCATTCATCCATCCATTTCAGGACGGGCAGTCCGCTGTCGAAAAGGACAGGCAGCCAGACGTAGCGTCCGTCCATCGGATGTTTGGGCGTCCAGCGGTCGGCCATGAAAATAAAGGCGTCCTTCCTGCCCTGTACCGGCAATATGTATGTGCTTTGCGAGCGGAACGTCAGGCGGGCGTCTTCGCCCTGACAGGGGTTGGGATGCTGTACCCAGGGCCCCATGATACTGTCGGCCGTGAAGAGGCGGGCGGCGTTGGGTTCCCATCCCGTACAGCCGGATGTGATCATGAAATATTTCCCGTTCTTCCTGAATATGGCCGGCGCTTCGTTGTGTCCGCCCGGAGCGATGCGGACATAGCGGCCGGTATGGCTCAGATAGTCGTCCGACAGTTCGGCCAGATGCAGCGTCAGGTTCTCTTCCGATGAATAGATATGGTAGGCGCGTCCGTCGCTGTCGACGTAGAGCGTCATGTCGCGCGACATCTGACCGCCGGCAAGGTCGCGGCGGACAAACATGCCGCCGGCAACCGCCAGGCGCCATTCGGGCGTCCACCACTCGGTAAAATCCTCCGGTTTCACTGCCGCCGTCCGCTGCATTTCCGTCATGTCCGCGGGATAAATCCCGGCATTCGGGCGGTATGACTTTACGAACCGGTAGGCGCCTGTCACCCTGTCGCTGACGGCTATGCCCAC
>JAIRYY010000214.1 GCA_031267485.1 Tannerella sp. | reverse complement strand
AGGTAGGCAACAACGGGCCAAAGGTAGGCAAAACGACTGATCGGTAGCTACCGATCGTCCGAAGGTAGCTACCGATGATACAAAGGTAGCCACCGATGGCCCGAAGGTAGCCACCGATGAGCCAAAGGTAGACGGGAATTTGCGGACAGCGGGCGGCAATCACCCGGAGGCGGACGCGTTTTACGGATAAAAACGGAAACCCCGTGCATCACGATTCGTATCAGCCTGCAAAAGACGGCGAATCTGAAGATGTGAAAACAGGATTATCTTTTTCATCGTCCTGACGTTTAGAGTTTGTAACGGGTGATGACGAATCCTTCTTCTCCGTCGCGCGTGACGGCATATAAAATACCGTTTGCCTCATCCACGCAGAACGAGTAGACGGTTTCGGCGGTTTCGAGTGTACGGACATGATTGCCTTTCCAGTCGAACACGATGACGGTTTTCCCGCCGGTGCTCCGTACGTGGCGTTCTCCGAATTTTTCGCCGGAATAGAGCATGTAGCAGTAGCGTTCCGTTCCGCAGGCGGCTTTGTAGTTCATCACGCAGTCGTCGTCCAGGATGACCTGCCGGTCGAAATGGCCCGACACGTCGACGGTTTCATACTGACGGACCGGCGTGGCGCCGCCTTTCTCGACGCGATAGAACTCCAGGTTGTCGCAATAGGCGCTGCCCAGGGCGAAATGCGTCCCGTCCGGACTGGCGCAGAGCACGCCCTGATAGAGAAAGAAGGCTTCCTGGGCGGACATGTCTTTTCCGCGAAACGGATACCGGCCGACGGCGCCGACGGCCTTGCCCGTTTCGTCGTAGAGGCGGTAGCGGCCGTCTTCGTACATGCCGATGCCGACGAAGCCGTCCGCCGTTTTTCTGACGTTGGCGGGTCTGTCTTCGAGCACGCGCTCGCGGAACGGGTCTTTCGTCGTCGCATCGGCCAGGCTGCCTGCGTCGTATTCGCGCATGCGGCCGTTCTGTATTTGAAACACTTCCAGTTTGCCGCCTTCGGCGACGGAAAGTTTCAGCGGAGGGAGGGCATCGTCCGGACCCTGTCCTTCGTTTATGAAGCGGCGAAGGCGCCGGCCGTTTGCGGCATCCAGCATGGTGATCATCTGCCCGTCATACCGGTCGTAGAAAAACAGGTACGAATCACTGCATACGATTTCCACGGGCGAACCGATCAGGCAGTCTGCGGCGATGGCCTCGCCGTGTATTTTCCGGGGATTACTCAGAAAATCGCCCGTCTGCCTGTTGCATCCACAGAGCAGAAATACTGTAATTAATGAATGTTCAAATTTGATTTTCATAGGATTGTTATTTATAAATTTGTTGTCTGGTTTGACAGGAAGCCGCTGTCAAACGGCTTCCTGCTGTTAATACTTTAGAGGATATTTCTTTTATTCACGGAATACATTCCTGTAAATAGAATCCCTGACAATATCCACACCATTCATACGGACAATTTGACCCACAGCGCCCTGGAATAGCTGAAAAACATTCGTCATCAGCCAACGCTTCCACATTCTCCAGCGCCACATCCGACAAAGCAATTTCGCTTCTGCTCTGCATCACATTCAACCCTGCCGCCACCGCGATGACAGCTACTGCAAAAGTTGCAAATAAAATCTTTTTCATTGTTCTAAAATTTAAATTATTGATAAACTGTTTTTTTTTTTGCCGCTTAATCATTTCCACAGCCGAAATCCGACGGGATTTCAAATTATATGCTTACTTTTGCGTACCTCCTTTCTTTTTTTTGGAGGGAAGGCGGGGCGGAAGAGTTGTTTTGGCAAAAACGAACAGACTCTCCGCCCTTTTTTCCCTGCAGATTTGTTTTACCTTTCAATTTCATGTTTTACATACATTAATTGATTACTTCGCCCGCTATTGTCAGATGCAGCGGGGCATTCTCCATGTTGCCGTAGACCGTGAGCGTCTTTCTGAAGGCGCCCGGCGCGTCGGGTGTTACTTCGACGCGGATTTCCACCGTTTTGCCGGGGGCGACGGGCTGCCGGCTCCACGAGGGCGTCGTGCAGCCGCACGAGGTGACGATGTCGGTGATCGCGAGCGGACGGTCGCCCGTGTTCATTAATACGAATGTACACGCATAGGTCTCGCCCGTTTTCATCGAACCAAGATTCTGTTCCGGCGTGTCCGGACGGACGGTGGTGCGTGCGGTTTCCTGCTCCGGCGCAGCCGTCCCGCCGATCTGCCGTTTGTACAGTTCCCAGACGCCGGGATTGAGCGCGGGGTTGCCTACCATCACGACGCGGTTGTCGCCGTCGAGCAGAAAGCAGCGGTATTCCGTCGGCGCCGGGAAGCGGTTCAGACGGTCCAGCCGGTTTTCGCGGTCGATGAACACCGGATGGCGGAAACCGTCGCGGCGGAGCAGATACGTCAGTTCCTTTTGATCCTTCGGCTGGAAGAAAAACAGGAAATCGACCTTTCCGGGGAACAGCGAATCGGCCTCGGCCAGAATCGCGGCCCAGTAGGGCAACCGCAGGTTGCAGCTGAGGCAGCCGACGGAATCCACATACATCAGTATACGGTACGGCGCGCCGCCGGACAGCGGCACGCAGTCCGCCTCCCCGCCTGCAACCACGCAGGGGACATCGTCCGGGATGAGTACCTGACGGCCGGTCCATTCCGATACGATTTTCTGCACGTCGGCGCGCCGTTTGTCCTCTTTGCAGGAAATCAAGGATAAAACCAGTAACCCAAGAATAATAGATTTCATAACAATTAAATTTCGAATCGGATAATCTGTTCGTCGTGGTTTACATCTGTAGCCGTAATGATGCGCTTCTGTTCGTCCACGTTTATTCCGTAAATGGCCCTGTCAAGGGTGTATTTCCGTGCCGGTTTTCCATTCAGGTCGAAAACATAAATCGACCGTCCACCGCTTTCAGACGGTTCACCTTTTTGCAGGACTGCCTGTATATCTCTGAATGTGCGCCCGTGAAAGACGGCATAGATAAAACTGTCCGTTACGCATACGTCACTGAATCCCATGATGCCGATGGGGATGCTTTCGTTCTGTACGATTCGAAATTCGGGTTCTCCATACGGGCCGTAGACGACCGTTCGGACACTGTCTTTCAGGTGAAAGATTTCCAGTGTTTCCCCCAGTTGTGTAGCCATGACCAGGATGTCACGCCGGGGATGAAAATTGACAAAGCTCCGCCACGCTTGGGCGAGCGCTGGACGGGAACCGTCGTCCCGTTTCTTTTCGGTGGGAATGTCACCTTCGGAACGAATCGTTTCTCCTTGTGGCGAGAGTCGGTGGTAGCGGAAGGCTCCCAGATAGTCGGGGACAATAAAACCGTCGTCCGTCACGCAGAAATCGAGTGTGCGGACAAGCGATTTGTCCAGATCAATCACTTCGAGTCTTTCGGCCGAACGCTCTACCGGAGAAATGCGCCAGCGGGAGATTTGCTGCCTGTTGGCATCCAAAGCCCAAAGTGAATCGTACGACAGGAATCGGAATGTCTCGGCCGAAAGCATCTCTTCCGGTCCTTCGCCACGCCGTCCGAAAGCGGCCACGTATTTCCAGTCGGGATAAGTGAAAGCATGAAAGTAATAGTCCGTATTGTGCAGGTCCATCACAACCGCCAGACTGTCGCGCACGGCTATCCGGAAGGGATAGCGGAGAAAAACAGTATCCGGTTGAACGGTCTCCGCCACGGCCTTCAGCATGATTTCTTCAGGAAAACCGTTGTAGCGTACATAGTGTTCCCCGTAATCGACCGTACAGGAAAACATGCACAATATCAGCATCACATAATTACAAACCTTCATCTGTACAGACCTACCTTGATTTCGACATAATACCCATAGCAGTTGACACTACCCGTACCGGCACACATATACCAACCGCCTTCATCTGAAGCTAGCGCTTCCACATTCTCATAAACAATCTCGTCCAGATTTTTTGTTTCTTTCTTTACAAGATTCAGGAATGATACTGTCGTGACCACAAAAAATACCATTCCCCATTTGATTTTTGACTGATGTTTCATATACTATATATTGAAAATTTCGTGCAAACTTATGGATAACGGCAGAAGAGAACAAATAATTTCGCTGAAAAATCACTGAAAAACAACATAAAAATACTGACGAAGTGCTGAAAATTTGCCGGAATAAAAAATATGTCCTCAAAAAGAACTTTTTTATGCAATAAATGAAAAAAAACCAATATCTTTGAACATTGTTATAGTGTTTTGTTTATGAACATAATGTTGAAAAAATATCGTACCGTGTGTCTTCTGGCAAGCGCAACCGTCATATATGGGCTTGTTCTTCTTCCGCATGCATATCGGAGGGGCAAAGCAAATCTGCATACCGAGAGCGAACGTATTTTTTATCAAACGATAGATGTTGATCGGGAAAACAGATTGAACGAAATGAAAATACAGCTGCATTTTGGATATATCTCCGATGATGCCGCATCCAAAATTATTATCGAACAGGAGGGGATTTCCCATATTCATGTGGAAAATACGGATTCCATACGAAATTTAAGTCTTACTGCAAAAAATGCGATAGCCCAGCAAACAATCCTTGCACAGATAAATCCTCTGAATATAATCAGATTTGACAGTCTTTTCAATGCCGGATTGCGTGAAAGGAATATCAGAGCAAGAACAATTGTCTGCTATACGAATGATCATACCGGTGAAGTATTTTACAGTAATCCCGATACATTGTTTCATACTCCAGTTTTTGTGACGTCGAAATGCTATTTGGATATTGATGGGAAAATCAGTGTCCAATCGCATATTGGAACGACTTTTTTTTGTATCATTCGTAACTCCGATTCCATTTTTACCTGGGGCACATCCATTTGGCTGCTTCTGACCGGTTTTCTGATTTATCCGGTTTTCCGGAAGAAAAAACCACAGAAACAATTAATAAATCTATCCGACCGGACAGTAATTCCAATCCGGCTGGATAAGAATAAATGCAATTTAACCTGCCGGAACAAAAATATCAAAATAGCCAAAGACTTTCCCGTACTGGTAGAGGCTCTTTTAAAATGTCCCGAATATTATGCAACTTATAATGACCTCATTCCGGTATTGTATGGAAATATTAATGTAGATAAAGGTATAAACCGTCTCCATCAGTTAGTGAGCCGTTCACGTCGGACACTGGAGGCCAACGCGATTATGGAAATAACCATGGAGCCTTGTTCAAAAGGATATCAATTGCGGGTGATGGCTGGGTATAAAGTGACTGTTTGACCCGCACCAGCGTTGTCGATACGGAAACTGTCCTGCCTTTCAGGCAGCAGGAGTATGTGCTGCTCTTTCGCCGCAGGTCGGCGGCCTGCGGTTATGGAAATCACGTCCTTCGGACTCGGGCTTGCCGGCATGGCATTTGTTGCAGTGCGTAACATCAGTTATTATTTATACTGTATAATGCCAGTATGGAATTATCATCAGGCAATTTGTCGTTTATTAACTTCATTAATTCCAGGTTTGTTATTTTATCCAAATCCAGTTCTTCATGCTTTATCTC
>JAIRYY010000170.1 GCA_031267485.1 Tannerella sp. | reverse complement strand
ACGGACGACACAAATACCCCATCGAACTCAAGCTGCGCCGTGGCGACAGGACGGAGAGAGAGGGTCTGGAACAGCTCGCCGGTTACATGGACACGCTCGGATGCGGCGAGGGCTGGCTGGTCATCTTCGACCGCCGTGCAGACGTGAAATGGGACGATAAAATCTACCTCCGGATGGAAACCGTCGACGGTAAAACCATTGTCATAGCCGGATGTTAAGGAATGAAAAATTAACAACATAGAACAGTTACTTCTCAAGACAGGAATCAGGTGAATGGATTCCCTCCTTTTGAAACAATTTCGCGTCAGTTTAACCTGAGTTCGACCTACGAATTACAATAAATGTCTGAAGATTAACGGTCGCTTGCCCGGAGGGCATTCATATCAATAGAAAACGTCACGGTATACCACCTTTTTTCCCCGTCAGGGGATACACAATGGAACGGATGAAACCTCCACGAGGTTTTGATATGGAGAGGCAACATCGTTTTCTATTGATATGCAAGTCCTGACGGACTATGCTTATGTCGAACTCACGTTTTTAACCCCCGTTTTGGAACAGAAAATGCGTTTTTATACCCGCACTTTGAAAATAAAACAAAAACAAATACGATGCAAATGGACACACAAAAAGCGATCTATTAACAATGATTTTTCAATTAAAAAAAAGTTGTTTCACCGCTAAAAAAATATTTCGTGGACGCCAGCTGCCATTTCGTGGAAAAACGGCTTCTCCGTGAGCGGGATTGCGGCGCGGATATGTTATCTTTGCAAATCAAAAAAATTATCACTATGAAAAGAAGATACCTTTCGAACAGAATAACGCGCTTTGCCGCCGAAATGGCGCTTTGCCTGACGTTATTGCTCATTTGCGGAAATACGGCTGCGGCTGCGGAGGATGAAACGATTCGGTCGGAATACAGCTACCGAAGGTACACGACTGCCGACGGACTGCACTCCATGCGTAACAAATATATCCTGCAGGACGGGAAAGGTTTCATCTGGATTGCCGGTAGAACGGGATTGAGCCGGTACGACGGTTTTGAATTTAAATCATGGCTCAAAGATAAAGATGCCAACATCTTCAAGCTTGATAAAGATGAAGGTGGACGCATACGCGCTTTTTCGGACAACCTGATATACTCGGTAGATGAACAGGCTGATACACTGGTCTGCACCGTTATTTCCCAATCGAGATATGAAATATCGGCGTACAGTTCGCGCGATCTTCCCGACGGATACGGCATTTTCGGAAAAAATAAAAGTCAAGCGCTGTATGCCATTAGCGACACGGGATTAGTCATGATAGTTGAACATGAACGTCTGACGGACTTTCAGTACACGAATACAACGTTCTACGATACGGAAAAAAATCAACTGTACCTGCCCTGCGAGGATACTGTTCATGTCATAAATGGTCACACCCTGGTGGCATCTTATCCAATGACGGCCGGTTCATTCTGTCTCTACGGAGACGCCGTACTTGCGCTTGCCGAAGACGGCATCTATACGCTGAAAGAAGGCCGGGCGGAATGTATTTTCCGTCACGAAATCAGCATACTCGAAACACCTTCCAAAATCTATGCCGATACGAACGGCGACATCTTCTTTTGCGCCAAAACAGGACTCTTTCGCTTGCGGGAAAACCGTATCGACACGCTTCTTACAGCCGTCACACTCGCCGATTTCCTCATCGACCGCGAACACAATCTCTGGGCAGTCACGTATGAAGGTCTATTCAACCTGTTTCGGTTGGAGTTCAGCAATTATGTCTTCTCCCTAGCCGACAGTGAAGATGTGTTCCGAACCGTAGTTTATCAGGAAGAAAGTGACGCTGTGATTGCCGGCACGCTTAATGGGAGAGTATATGAAATACGCGATGCGGGGGCTCGAATCCGCCGTCTATCTTTTCCGCAAAGCCGGTATAACGTTTCGTTTTTCCTCGACTACAGTATAGCTACGCCGGACGCCGTCTATCTGCCCGGTCCGGGCGACGTGCTGAAACTGGGACGCAATCTAAAACAGTGGATCGGCCTGCCGTATCATCCTCAATGTCGATTCGTCGTCCGGCTGCCTGACGGAAACCTGATTGCGGGCGGCGCTCAACAGTTGTTTCTCTTTACGCCCGACGGCAAACTGTTGAAAGAGTTCGGCCAGTCGTCCGTAAAACAGGAAGTCTATGCCAAACCCTGTACCGACAGGCAAGGCCGGCTTTGGCTGGGAGGCCGCAGCGGCGTTACGATTTACGACCTTGCGGCGGACAGCGTACATGTAACCCTGTTCAATGACGGGATGAGAATGTGCAATCATATGGATACCGACCGTAAAGGCAACGTATGGTTTACTTCCGAAAACAGGCTGTTTATTGCCACCGATGATACGGTGCAACTGAAACACACTTTCGACCGTATGATCGCAGGTCTTTATTTCACTCGTCGCGAGGACAGGCTGATCGTTTCTACGCTCGGAGGTATACACATCTTCGACGAAAATATGGAAGACCACGTATTCTACAACCACGAAAACGGTTACACTGGCATAGAAGTATTCTCCGGAGCGATGGCGGAAGACGCTTTGGGAAATATCTGGCTACCTTCGCTCAGCGGGCTAGTGTGTTTCAATCCCGCCAGATTGATGCGCCGGCAGCCCAAACCCGACATGCTCTTGCTTTCGACGGCTTCATCGACTGACAACATTCACTGGCTGTACGTAGGAATATCGAATTTGAAATTGAACCATCAGCGCAGGAACATCCGGTTCGATTATATCGGCCTGTCCTACACTTCGGCGCAGAACATCCGCTACCGCTACCGCCTGCTCGGTTTCCAGGACGAATGGAGCGAGCCGGTGAAGCAGCGCGAAGTGACGTTCAACAACCTCCCGCCGGGCGATTACACGTTCGAGATTTACGCCGACGCCGGGACGGACGAGTCGCGCAGCGAAAC
>JAIRYY010000160.1 GCA_031267485.1 Tannerella sp. | reverse complement strand
TGCTTAATTCAGGAACCGCATGAAAGCATATCCGAAAAACATTTTCTATCGACGTCTGTTTCATGACGGCAAAGATAGGATAAATATTCAAAAATGACAAGAAAAATATCGGAAATGCCTGGGATGTTTTATGTTCGGCCTGCCGTACGGAAACCGCGTTAAACGCTTTGATAAAATATGTCTTTGCGTATTGCTACGCATGGTTGCCGTCGGGCTGATGCCGTAGCGTTCGCGGAAGAGGCGGTAAAAAGTGCGATTACAATCGGGGCGAAAAAAAATGACGGTTGACGGTTGATGCGGCGCTATCTTATTCCGCTCCGGTTGAGTTGGGCGCGGTATCGGTCGGCGTTTCGGTTGTGTTCGCGCAGGGTGACTGCGAAATTGTGGCGGCCGGAGAAATCTTCTTTGGCGCACATGTACAGGTAGTTGTGGCGGGTGTAGTTTAATACGGCGTCGATGCTTTTTTGGGACGGGATGCGTATGGGGCCGGGGGGGAGGCCGTCATACAGGTACGTGTTGTACGGGGAATCGACCTTGAGGTGTTTGTTCAGGATACGCTTCAGGGAAAAATCGCCTGTCGCATATTTGACCGTGGGATCTGCCTGGAGCGGCATACCTTTTATCAGGCGGTTGATATACAGCCCTGCTACAATCGGGTATTCGTCCGGCGCGGCCGTTTCTTCCTCCACGATGGAGGCGAGTATCGATACCTGGACGGGCGTCAGGGGGATGCTTTCCGCTTTTTTGAGGCGGTCTGCCGACCAGAACGCGTCGTACTCGCGCTTCAGGCGTTCCATCAGTTTATCCGCGGATATGTTCCAGTAGACTTCGTATGTGTCGGGGATAAACATCGTTTTGACGGTTGTCGTGTTGAATCCGAGCGATTCGCAACGGTCTTCGTCGCTCAGACACATAAGCAGCTCGTCGCTGTCCAGCATGAGCTGTCCGGCAATCCTGTCCGCCAGGTCGCTGACGAGGCGCAGGCTGTTGAACGTGAGGCGAACGGGCGCCTGCTGGCCGCGCCTCAACCTGTTCAGCAGCGTGTGGCAGCTCATTCCCGGTTCGACGGCGTAGCGTCCCGGCTTCATGTTTTCGGGATATTTGCGCAATTTCGCAAGAATCTCAAAGAACCTTATGTTTTCGCAGCCGGCCGAATCGCGCAGCGTCCTGCACAAACGGCCGAAATCCCCGCCGTCTTCGCCGATACATACATATTTTGTTTCGGAAGATGCAAAAGCGGGCATATACAGGACATGACAGGCGAGGGCGCCACAGGCGACAAGCGCGACAAGCACGATGACGCACCCCGCATATAGAAATCTTTTAGCCGTTCGTTTCACAGCCACACCTCCCCGACAAATGAAAAGTTTCCGGAACGCGAAATCATGTTTTCCGGGGCTGCGTCATCAGGCTGACGGCTATGATTGCTATGACCGAAAGCGGCAGCGAGAAAATAATCGGGTCAATGGCAAACCAGGGAAAAACATCGATGAGAACGTCTTTGCCCGTAAGCAAACGGCAGAGGCCGACAGGCGCGGCTTCGGCGCGGTGGAGGAACATCATGCAGAACATGCTGACGGTGAATCCGGTGAAAAGGCTTGCCAGAGCGCCCCGGCGCGTCGCCTTCTTCCAGTAGAGCGAGCAAAAATAAGCCGGCAGGAACGTTGTCGCGCATACGCCCATGAACAGCGCCGTTCCCCGCGCTATAATTCCGGCGCTCAGCGTGTAGCAGATGATATAGCTTACGATGATGGAGGCGAGCACCCCGATGCGTACGCCCATCGATGAATTGGGATTTTTGCTTCTGCCGAGTTTCGGGAAGATATCCGAGCCGAAAGATGAACCCATCGTGTGAAACAGCGCACTCAGCGTCGACATGCTCGCCGATATGATGCAAAGCATGAAAAAGGCGCTGAACCATTTCGGCATCGCTTCGTTGATGAAAAGCGGGATAATCTTGTCCATGTCCTTGATTGCGTCGGCAGCGACGTTTCCGGTTGTTTTCAGGAAAAACAGGTTCGACAATGCTCCGGCATGATAAATGGCGCCTACGGTGATGATGATGAATACGCAGCCGATAAGCACTCCGCGGTTCAGCTGCCTGGAACTTTCGACCATCATGAAACGCACCGCCAGCTGCGGCTGCGCCAGACAGCCGATGCCGACGCCCAGTATGAGGGAAGTGACAAGGGTGTACCACTGCGACGAACCGGCGACCGGCATGCGCGTCCATCCCTGATGCCCGATAGCCTTGAACCGTTCGGGCACCAATGCCTCCATATCCGTCAGCGCACTGTTGGCCTCCGTAAAATTCATGCCGAGGACATGATAGAGCCATATCAGCAGGAAGAGCATGCTCAAAAACATGATGACCGCCTGAAAAGCATCCGTATACATCACGCTTTTTATCCCGCCCGGAATGACATAAGCCGCTACGATAAGCGTAAATACAAGCAGGGCGATATGATAGTCGATATGGAACATCTGTTCGAGGAACACGGCGCCGCCCTTCATGACAACGGCGGTATAGAGCGGCATGCCGATAAAAACGATTGCGGCAATGAAAACCTGTATGCCGCGCGAACCGTAGTGAAGCCCCAGAAACTGCGGGAACGTGCTGGCGTTGTATTTCTCACCCAGCCGCCTCGTCGGTTTCCCGAAAAATATAAAGGCCACGACCACGCCCATAAACATGTTGAGCAGGCAGAGCCACTGAATGCCCATGCCAAAGGTAGCCGCCACGCCGCCGAAGCCCACAATGGCCGAAGCGGAAATGAACGTGGCGCCATAGGAGAGCGCCATGATAATGGGATTTGTCCGGCGTCCGCCAAGCAGATAATCATTTGCATTTTTCGTCCGTTTATATCCGAGGTATCCCAGCCACGCGATGATAAACATATAAACAATAACGATAATACCCAATCCTAATGTATCCATATTTTATTCCTCATCTTTTTTATTCCAGCGTGAAACGCCATACCACAACGAAAACGCAAGACACAACAGCGCCAGCACGTAAGCCAGCCATATACCGGGGTCATCTATTCCAAACATACTTATTATGAATTAAGAATTAAAAGTCACAGGTTTATCAGGTCGTTTTCGCAGATGTAATCAAGCTCGTGGCGACGTATTACCTCGCGCGCCATCTCGCGGTTATTCGTGCGGAGTATGAGTATCGAACGCCCGTTGAGGGAAAAGCAATACATGTACTCGATACTCAGTCCCGCCTGCGTGAAACAGGTGAATGTTTTTGCAAAACTGCCGGCTGCCGAATCCGTGGCAATAGCCAGGACATCGGTCAGATTTGCGCTGACATTGTTGTTCTTCAATATGGAATACGCTTTTTCAGGCTCCGTAACGATAAGCCTCAGTATTCCGTACTCCGACGTGTCGGCAACGGTAGCGGCCACGATGTGTATGTTTTCGTTGCCGAGCAGTGCGAGAATCTCACACAGTTTGCCGTATTTATTCTCCAAAAAAACAGATATTTGATGTACTGTCATCGTATTCAGGCATTATGGTGTTAATAATCTATTCGGTTCAGAATTTGCGAAGGTCTTTCACGCGTACGGCTTTGCCCTCCGAAACCGGCAGCGAACCTTTTGACAGCAGCTTCACGCGCGGCGTTATAAGCAGCTCGTCCTTAAGCTGGCGCACAATTTTTTTACTCAGGCGTTCGAGCATCGCGTAATTGTCGGTAAACAGGTCGCTCAGTTCCACTTCGATGAGCATCTCGTCATTGTTCCCCACCGTCTCGACCGTAATAAGATAATTGCCGCCAAGTTCATGGAAACTCATCAGGATTTTTTCAATCTGTACGGGGAAGATATTCACGCCCTTCAGGATAATCATATCATCGCTGCGGCCTCTGAAACGGTCAATACGGCGGTGCGTGCGTCCGCACGGACAATCGCCGGGGATGAAACGCGTCAGGTCGTGCGTGCGGTAACGTATAAGCGGCATGGCTTCCCGCTGCAGGGTGGTCAGCACCAGTTCGCCGAGTTCACCGTCGGGGACAGGCTCCAGCGTCTGCGGGTCGATGATTTCGGCTATCACGTAATCCTCCCATATATGAAGCCCCTTTTGTTCCGTACACTCGAAAGCCACACCGGGGCCGTTCATCTCCGACATGCCGAAACAGTTGTACGCTTTCACGCCAAGGAGTTTTTCGATGCGGAGGCGCTGTTCTTCGGAGTGAGGCTCGGCGCCCATGCAAAAAACGCGCAGCCCGGTATCCGTACGCGGATTGATGTTCATTTCCTGAAAGACTTCGGCGAGGCGCGTGGCGTAGCTCGGTATGATGTGAAGCGCCGTTGTCCCGAAATCCATAATAAATTTTATCTGGCGTTTAGAATTTCCCGCCGCCGCCGGAACCGTCAGCGCGCCAAGTCTTTCCGCGCCATACTGAAAACCAAGTCCGCCGGTAAACATGCCATAGCCCGATGTGTTCTGGAAAACATCCGTATCGCGCAATCCGACCATGTACATGCAGCGCGCCACCTGTTCCGACCACAGGTCAAGGTCTTTCTGCGAATGAAGCACAACGGTGGGATTTCCCGTCGTGCCGCTCGACGAGTGGATGCGAACGCATTTCTGCAGAGGAATAGCAGCGAAACCATACGGATAGCAGGTTCTCAGGTTGTCTTTTGTCGTGAACGGCAGTTTGCTCAAATCGTTCAGCGATTTGATGTTTTCCGCCGATATGCCGTTTTCCTCAAACACTTTTTTGTAATAAGATGAGTTCGACGCCTGGGATATCGTCTTGCGCAACCGTTCCAGCTGCAACCGTTGCAAGTCGTCGCGGCCCATTGTTTCCAGTTCTTCCTGCCAATAGGATGATGCCATTTCTTTACTTTTTTGTTATCATTCCAGTTAATATGCGACAAAGATATAATAATTTCATATATATTCATTCAGCCGGATAACAAAATTTTCCGTGTTGAAAAATAATCACGTATGCATATCATTTATTTTCAAGATATTACCGAATGGACGAAGAATTGTTTGTTTTTTTTTATCTTTTGATTTTGCCATGACGCAAAAAAGCAGTACTTTAGTGCACTTTTTTGAGATGCAAGGAAGCATATATATTAATGTATAGCTAAATGTTGAACTAATAAATATGGAAATGATTGAAGACAGAATTATTAAAATTGATATTAATAATGAAATGAAATCCGCGTACATTGACTATTCAATGTCCGTCATTGTCTCACGCGCCCTCCCGGATGTCAGGGACGGCTTTAAACCTGTCCACCGGCGTATCCTGTTCGGAATGAACGAATTGGGAAACAACTCGGACAAACCCTACAAGAAGTCGGCAAGGATTGTCGGCGAGGTTTTGGGCAAATATCACCCGCACGGCGATTCGTCCGTATATTTCGCGATGGTTCGTCTGGCGCAGAAATGGTCGATGCGCTACACGCTTGTTGACGGGCAGGGAAACTTCGGGTCGGTTGACGGGGACAGTCCCGCGGCGATGCGTTACACGGAAGCGCGGCTGAGTAAGCTGGCAGAAGAGATGCTGCGTGACATAGACAAGGATACGGTTGATTTTCAGCTGAACTTTGACGACACCCTGCGCGAACCGGCCGTACTGCCCACGCGCATACCGAATCTTCTGATAAACGGAGCGTCGGGCATAGCGGTAGGTATGGCGACCAACATGCCTCCCCATAACATGAGGGAAGTGCTGCAGGCCTGCCAGGCGTATATCGATACCCGCGGAGAGATTGATACCGATGGTTTGATGCAGTATGTCAAAGCGCCGGATTTCCCCACGGGCGCAACTATCTACGGATATGCAGGCGTCAGGGAGGCTTTCGAGACGGGGCGCGGACGCATTATCCTGCGCGGAAAAGCCGAAATAGAAACAACCTCCACACACGACAAGATTGTCATCAACGAGATTCCCTATTTAGTCAACAAGGCGGAACTTATCAAATACATTGCAGACCTTGTGAACGAAAAGCGCATCGAGGGCATATCAAACGTAAACGACGAATCCGACCGCAGCGGAATGCGCATTGTGGTCGACATCAGGCGTGACGCGAATGCCAATGTCGTGCTCAACAAACTGTACAAGATGACGGCGCTGCAGTCGTCTTTCAGCGTCAACAACATCGCGCTTGTCAACGGCCGTCCGAAGCTGATGAACCTCCGGGAGATGATTGGCCACTTTGTCGAACACCGCAAGGAAGTCGTCGTCCGCCGCACGAGGTATGAACTGAAAAAGGCCGAGGAACGCTCCCATATTTTGCAGGGATTGATTATCGCATCCGACAATATTGACGAAGTAATCGCCATAATCAGGAAATCAAGCAATCCCCAGGAAGCCATTTCCAATCTGATTGCCCGCTTTGAACTGTCGGAGATACAGGCCCGCGCGATTGTCGAGATGCGCCTGCGCCAGTTGACGGGGCTGGAGCAGGACAAACTGCGCGCCGAGTTTGAGGAGATTGAAAAACTGATTCTCCGGTTGAAGGAAATACTCGAAAACGAAGATGTCCTGATGACGGTAATCAAAGACGAATTGCAGGAAATCATCGACAAATACGGGGATGAACGCAAAACGGACATCGTCTATGCGTCGGAGGAGCTTAATCCGGAAGATTTCTATTCCGACGACGAGATGATTATCACGCTGTCCCACCTGGGATATATCAAACGGACGCCTCTGTCCGAATTTCGCACGCAGGCGCGCGGCGGCGTAGGCTCGAAAGGCTCCGATACCCGCGACGAGGACTTCGTGGAATACATCTATCCGGCGTCCATGCATGCGACGCTAATCTTCTTCACCGCCAAGGGGAAATGTTACTGGAAAAGGGTCTATGAGATACCGGAAGGCGCGCGCAATTCCAAAGGCCGCGCCATACAGAACCTGCTCAATATCGACCCGAACGACAGCGTAAACGCATTCATCCGCGTGAGGAAGCTGACAACAGACGCCGATTTTGTCAATTCGCATTATCTGCTGTTCTGCACGAAACAGGGCGTTATAAAGAAAACCCTGCTGGAAGCCTACTCGCGTCCGCGCCAGAATGGAGTAATCGCCATTTCGCTGCGCGAGGGAGACGGACTTATCCAGGTGCGCATGACGAATGGAAACAATGACGTGGTGATTGCCAACAAGAACGGCCGCGCCATACGTTTCCCCGAAAGCAAAGTACGCGTGATGGGCCGTACGGCTACGGGAGTGCGCGGCATGACGCTTGACAGCGACGACGATTACGTCGTAGGCATGATTTGCATAAAGCATCCGGAGAAAGAATCCATTCTGGTCGTGTCGGAAAAAGGTTACGGCAAACGTTCGAAATTAGAAGATTACCGTACGACAAACCGGGGCGGCAAGGGTGTTAAAACCCTTAACATAACGGAAAAGACGGGAAAGCTCGTAGATATAAAATCTGTTACGGATGAAAACGACTTAATGATAATTAACAAGTCCGGCATTACAATTAGAATAAATGTTGTAAATTTGAACATCATAGGACGCGCGACACAGGGGGTAAGACTTATCAATCTGGAGAAGCGAAGCGACGAAATAGCATCGGTGTGCAAAGTAATCTCGGAAACGGAAGAAGAAAAAATAGCCGGAGAAAGGTTGCTTCGGGATACGGGAATCATGGAAGGGAGTGATGCCGTTGGCGGCGAAGATACGGAAGAGCGCAAAAATGAAGATTTCATGCCGACTGAAAGCGCCGAAGAAAGTACAAATAATGATAAATTAGAATAAAGATTATTAACTTCAAATTAGGTAAAAAGAAGATGAAAAAATTAGGATTAACACTTGGACTTTGCTTAATTGCGGCCGTTTCATTCGGACAAAAGAAAGCAGTTTCGGAAGCTTTGAAATTGGCGAAAGATTCAAAACCCAATTTCGCAGAAGCAAGAGCAATCATTAAAGGCGCGCTGGAGCACGAAGAAACAAAAAATGATGCAAAGACATGGTACACGGCAGGGCAGATTGAAGATTTGCAGTTTACGGCCGAAAACACAAAACAGATGATTGGGCAGCAGCCTGACGAAGCATCCATGTATGAAGCGTTGATAAATGTTTATCCGTACTTCAAAAAAGCGCATGAACTGGACAACTTACCCGATATAAAGGGGAAAGTGAAACCCAAATACACAAAAGATATACGGTCAACCCTGAAGGCCAATCTGGTTTATTACATCAATGGAGGCGCTTATTTCTTCGATCAGAAAGAATATAAGAAAACTTATGACTTCTTCGACCAGTACATTGAAATAGCCGACAGCGAGTTGATGAAGGAAAATGTGAAACCGGGAGAGGAAACCGTCGATTCCACCTATATTTTTGCCAATTACTATGCAGCCATTGCGGCAGGTCAGCTGAACGATCACGCAATCACCGTAGCGGCGATGAAGCGCGCCAGTAAAATTGATTACAAACGCAATGACATGCTGCAGTACCTTGCCGAAGAATATAAAAACGCGGAAGACACCGTGAACTTCCTGAAAACGCTTGAGGAGGGACTGTCCGTTTATCCCAGAGAACCGTATTTCAGCCTGAATCTTGTCAGCCTCTACATCAATGTCGGACAGAACGACAAGGCGATCGAATACATAAATACCGCCATCAAAAATGACCCTGAAAACGCTCAACTGTATGATGTCGCGGGGCGCGTATACGAATCCGGCTATAAAGATTATGCGAAAGCGGAAGAGTTTTTCCTGAAAGCCATTGGGATAGACAGTGAAAATGCGGAGTCGCTGTCAAATCTCGGACGTATCTATTTCAATCAGGGAGTAACACAGTTGGACGAAGCGAATAACATCGCCGATGTGAAAAAATACAACGAAGAAAAAGAGAAGGCGAAAGATTTGTTCAAGAAAGCGCTTCCTTATTTCGAAAAAGCATTCCAACTGAATCCGGAGGCTTCCGATAACAGGATGGCTTTGCGCAGTATTTATTATAATTTGGATATGGGCGACAAATACAAGGAAATAGATGAACTGATGAATGATAGTAACTGATTTGCAATCAAATAGCGTACTCATGCAAAAAAAACGCCTGCTGCCGGTCAGCAAGCGTTTTTTTCGTTTTAATGGCAGATTTTTCGTTTTAAATTACTATTTTTGGGATGATATTGCTAATAATAGACAAACCTTTGATGCTAACAGCGAAATAATTACTATTATTGCATCCGTTATTATTACTGTATTTGTATATATTATTCATTCAAATTAAATAATCATGAAACAGAATGTTATCAATCGCAGAAGATTTCTTCGCATGACTGCCGCTGCAGGAGCAGGGGCGGCATTTTTTACAGAGGATGTAATGGCGGCAAAGCCTCCGGTAAAATCCGTCTTACAGGAACAGGTGGAAATACCCGTGCGCACGCTGGGGCGTACCGGTATACAGTTGCCCATACTGAGCATGGGCGTAATGCGTGCGGATAATCCAAGTGTTCTGAGAGCGGCGTTTAGCTCCGGAATAACGCATTTTGATACGGCGCATGGCTATCAGGGCGGGAAAAATGAAGAGATGGTAGGCGCTTTTTTTGCCGGGAAACCACGTGATTCTTATATCATCGCTACAAAAGTGAAATTTGATTATCCGCTGCATGAAGATTTTGAAAAGGTGTTTCCGGAACAGGTGGAGACAAGCCTCAAACGCCTGAAAATGGACTATGTCGATATTTTTTACATCCATGCCATCGATAATGTGGAAGCAATCAAAGATCCGCGGGTGATTGGCGCGCTGGAAAAACTGAAAGAATCGGGCAAAGCCAGATTCGTGGGCATCTCGACACATGCCAACAATCCGAAACAGCTGGATGCGGCTGTCGAAATGGGAATATATGATGTAATCCTGCTGAGTTACAATTTCAAGATGAAGAATCTCGCCGAGACGGATGCCGCCGTCGAACGTGCGACGAAAGCGGGTATCGGCTTTGTTGCGATGAAAACGATGGCCGGAGGAGTAGAAGACGCTGCCGGCAAAAAGAAAATTAACGCGCAGGCCTGTCTCAAATGGGTATGGCAGAACAAACATTTTGCAACCATCATACCGGGATACACCAATTACGACGAACTCGACGAGTGTCTGGCGGCCGTGAAATCGCCGGAACTGAATGAGGAAGAAAACAGGTATCTTGCCGCACTCCGCGAACAGGAAATGCTTTATTGCCAGCAATGCAGACAGTGCAGCAATCAATGTCCCGAACATCTTCCCATACCGGATATGATGAGGGCTTACATGTACACGTACGGATACAAGTTCGCTCAACTGTCAAAAGAAACGCTGGCGGAGCTTAACCTGCCCGAAAATGTCTGCAGCAGTTGTAAGGGCGAATGTAAGGTGGCCTGCCCATCCGGATTTAATGTCGGACAAAAGATTGCCGCCATAAAGCCTGTCATGACGATACCCGATGCATTTCTGACCTGATGAAACCGATAAATCTTATGAAGTGTATACGCTATATTGCAAGTGTTTTTCTTTCTCTGCCAATGGTCGTTGCGGCGCAGACGCCGGATGAAATCGTGTCGTGGCTTCCCGATGTTAACGGCTGGCAAAAACCCGAATCGAAGGAAATTTTTAATCCGGACAACCTGTTTGACCGGATTAACGGCGCGGCCCCGCTGTTTATCGAAAACGGATTCCGTGAAATGACGGCCTGCGACTATACAAAAGGGGAGGACTATATCACGATACAGGCATATCGCCACGCCACCCCCGAAGACGCGTTCGGGATGTATGCATCGGAACGCTCTTCCGATCTTACCTTTTACAGGGTGGGAGGCGAGGCTCATGGCGATAATGGCAGCCTGTTTTTCTTCGCCGGTTCGCTGTATGTCAAAATCAGAAGCAGTCAGGCGGAGGAGGCAACAGGCAAAGCCATGCAGGCGATCGCCGGAGCAATCGCCGGTAAAGCCAATCCCAATGCAGCTTATCCGGCCATTATCGGGGCGTTTCCCGAAGCAAACAAAATACTTCATTCCGAGGCATATATAACATCCAATTACATAGGTCACGATTTTCTGAATAAGGTATATCTCTGCAAGTATAAACAGGGAGATTTGGAATATCAGCTTTTTGTGGTGGATGCGGGAAACGACGGTGCCGCGAAAGAGATACTTGACAAATATTTTACGTTCTCGAAACAGCCGCTTGATTTCAAACAGGGACAGTTGCTGATAAAAGACCGTTACAACGGGGACATTCCATGTTTGTGGAAAGGTAAATACCTGATTGGGATTTTTAATGAAAACGGCGAAACAGTGGATAATGCGGAAAACATCCTGAACAGCGTTCGCCTGTAATCCGCGGTTGCGAAAAAATGATTCAAAGAGGGAGAGCATGTTTCCCTCTTTGATTTTACAGATATTCTATTTAACATAATATTAATTATCCAGAATTTGTATACCTCCAAAAACAAGAGCCGCCCCGAATCACATTTTGGGAATAACCAGAAGCGCCGTATTTGTGTGGAACAACATTTTACGGACGATGCCCGGATTAAAAATCCGGGTTATCGTGCTGCGTTTGTATGCAGTCAATGCAATCACATCAATATTTTTTTCCCGGACGAATTTTTCAACGGCTTCAAGCAAGTCGCCGTCGTTCAGTACGGTGAAGTCCAACTCCATATCGGGATAATGCTTCTGAAGATATTCGCGCGTGCCGGTCAGCCGGATTTCATTCCATTCGTTCCGGCTTGTTGAGATATTGAATAAGTGAACTTTCGGGATGACGCCTTTCATGAGTTCCGCAAAACGGTCAAACGCGACGAGGTCCTGCTGGTTAAACGATATGGCAAATGCTACGTTTCCGGCTTTGTCCAGGCTGTCGAACGGCACATTTTCGGGAATAGCCAGCAATGGCGACCGGGTCGATTCGATGATTTCGGCTGTCACGCTACCGATTAAATCAATGTTTTTACGATTTTTCCCGCGCGTCCCCATGACGATCATCGTCGGACGGTATTCCTTTGCGTATGCAATGATTTCGTCTTCCGGCAATCCTTCGCGAAATACATAACTGTACTTCACTTTCGGCAGTTCTCCGGCAGCCATTCTTTTATCGATGGCAGCTACAAGGTTATTCATATCCGTCCGGACGCGGTCATAGACGGAATGTATCGATTCGTCATACGCGCTGTTATCCAGCCCCATGCCCAGGTATGACAGCGACGCCGGCATAAACATCGTATAATAGGCATGCAGAAGCATAATCTCCGCTCCGATCCGGTGTGCATGCCTGAAGCCGATTTCGCATGCCTTCACGGAATAATCGGAAAAATCCACGGGTATGAGTATCTTTTTCACGTTTTCATCCACCGGAAATTCGTTTTCTTCTCTGAAAAATTGCGTGGTTTCGATAATACGCAATGCATGGGGAAGATCGCGTTCCCTTATACGGACACGCACGCCCGCAGATACGACGGGCTGTATCTGGTTTACATTATGGATGAAAACCTGTATGCCTTCGGATTCCAGTATCGTTTTCAATATCTGGGCTTTCTCAAATGTATGAATGGCTAAAGTAACCAGTTTATCTTCCATCTGTCTTTATTTTATTCGTTGTTAATCAAGTGGATATATTAAAAAATCCCTTTACGGATAACCATTCGGGGATTTTTTTTAGGGGGTCAGGCCTCTGCCATAGCAATGGGGGCGCTTACCTCTTCCAGCATCTTGAGCGCCCGTTCCAGTATCGCCGTGTCACTCAATACAACGATTCCGCCGTTCGGTCCCGGCTCTATGTGCAATCCGCAACTTTTGCCGTCTTTAAAGTTGTATCCTCCGAAATAATTACGGACAGTTTCTACACTAACGCCCAATTCATCTGCGATGCAATGCATGGAACCGTCCGGTAAACGATCTTTGATGTCACGAAGCTCGTTAAATGTGATTGTTCTTGTCATGGTCAAAATATTTTTTATTAATACTCCATTTGTTGAATAATGTCCCGAAAATAACAACTATTTTTCTTCTGTCCAAATTTATGCGCAAAAAAAACTTATGCTTTACGACATCATTCTTAAACATGTTATTTGACGGTTATCGCCGGTATGAGATTAATGGAGGATAACAGGCTCAATATCAGCATTGCGGCAATTGTCAGAATCAGCATGTACAGGATGATGTCAATCCGGTTGCGGGCATATATGGACGGTAAGATTTCACCGGAACCGGCTAAGGCGGCATCATTCGCGAATAATTTTTTACGGGCAAAAAGATACAGCCTGTAAACGAGCCATCCGAAAAGACTCCCCGCAACAATTCCGGGTATTATGTCGGAAAGGAAATGCACGCCGAGGTAAATCCGGCTGTACGAATTGACGGTTGCCCACAAACACAGCATGATAGAATAAAAACGATAGCGGAAGATGAGGGCGGTCAGCGTGACAAAGCCGAACGCGTTGGTCGCATGGCTCGATATGAAACCGTAACTGCCGCCGCGGTAACCGAAAACGGTCTGCACCTCATCCATAAACTCCGGATGATGCGTCGGCCGGAAGCGGAAAAACAAAGGTTTGCAGATGCCGGAAGAAAACTGGTCGCACAGCGTTACAACCAGAGCTATCGCAGCGAGTATGAGAAACGTCTCTTTCCAATGCTTCAGGTTTTTATAGAAAAGCGCTGCGACAAACACGACTACCAGAGGAATCCATGTCACCTTGCCGGAAAACAGCCACATAAACTGATTTTCAAAAGGCGTATGATGACTGTTCAGCCAGATAAATGCATCATGTTCATAATCAAGTATCCTTTCCAGCATATATCATATTACGGTAATATCCTTTTTATTTATCCATCCCACATTTCCGTTTTCAAACACAATCTCTATCCAGTCGCCGACAGCGCTCCGGATGAAGACTTTCGTCCCCTCGTGCAGGACAAACAAATCCGTGCCGCTATTGTCCGGTGAACTTTTTACCGTAACCGTAGGGGTGAAAACGATGGCGCCGTTGCGGTTAATGAGTTCTTTTTTCTGATTATATGCAAATATGTTTGCAAATATAACGCCGGCAAACAGCAGTAAGCCGAGGTAAAACCCCAACTTTTTAAGGCGCATCCATTTGGAGAAGAAATACAGCACGAGGCAGAAGATGAACATGACAAAACAGACGATGCCGGCGGTCGCCCACGAATCCACGCTTATCAGATTCTGCACGGAACGAAACCATGTATTCAGGAAAAATTCCTCCAGCGGCTCTATTTTGTCGACCGTCTGCTGCCGGGCCATCTCCAGGTTGAAACGGATATCGCCATCCCCCGGTTTTATAAGCAGTGCACGCTCGTAATTGAGAATCGCGCGAGCAATCTTTCCCGTCTTGTAGTAGGCGTTCCCAAGATTATAGTACAATTCGAACGAATCTCCATAGTTCTTTATGACAGACTCATACAGTTCGATTGCCTGCTCATACGATTCCGATGCGTATGCCGTTTCGGCGGCTTTTATGTCAGCCTCCTGTGCGGACACGTGGATGTATAATCCGCACAGCATGAATAATCCGATGATTTTTCTACTTATATTCCGCATAATTTTCATCTTATTTTTTTATTGTATTTTCCATCTTACCGATTGCATCGACCGTCTCCGCAAACAGTTTATCCATCGCTCCGGATGTCCGGTTCGGCGCATAGCGGGCAAATTCGCAGGTGTTTATGATTTCCAGGAACTCGTTTGTGAGCGCCCCGTCCACGCCGGAACCGGCCAGTTCTGCCGCCACGTTTTCCTTTGTGAGTTCGGACTGGGGCATATTCAGCTTATCGCTCAGGTATCCCCAGAGGGCGCGTAAAACTTCCTCGTAGAACGCCTCTTCCCGATTATCTTTGAGGAGTTTTTCGGCCTGTTTCAGTCTCTTGACAGCCATTTTATTCGCTTTCTTCGTACGCACGAGCGCTATATTTGAATTTTCCTTCACCTGTTTGCGGTAAATAATGAAGAACACGATAAACAGGACGGTAATCATCAGATAGGCGACGACGTACAGGAACGAACCGAAAAATATTTCCCTGGCCGACACAAAATGGACATTGTTTATTTTTATGTAACGGATATCCTTTCCGAGAAATTTCACATTTTCGCGGTTGGTAAAGTTCGATACCACAGGCGCTTCCGAGCCTTCCTCACCCTTTTCGACCTGCAGCCTGAAAGGTTCGGAGGAAAGCGTTTTGTAGGCGCCCGCCTTAGTGTCGAAATATGAAAAGTTGACGGCCGGTATTTCAAAGTCGCCCGCATAACGCGGAATAGCCATATATTCGATTGTTTTTGTCCCGCTCGCTCCCGCCGCGGAGACGCGGATGTTATTATCGACTTTCGGGTCGTATATTTCAAAATCGTTCGGGAACCTGACTTCCGGGTTTTTGAGAAGTTTTATATTCCCGTTACCCTTGACCGTCAGCTTGAGGGTGACAGCCTCATTAGCTTTCAGTTCCGTCCGGCTAATATCCGAACTCATCGTGAAATTGCCTACCGCGCCCGAGAACGACGCCGGTTTGCCGGGAGGCAGGGGCTTGACATCTATTGCGGCCGGCGGTGAGACGAGTTCTTTTGCGACATCCTGATAATCGAAGAAGCTGTCAAAGAAGCCGCGGCTGCGCGTTTGATTGCGCACACGGATTATGGCGCGTATCGTCCCCTTTCCTATCTCAATCTTTCCCGACCGCTGCGGATACAGGACGGTTTGTTTCAGCACAAGCGTCTGATAATTGCGCCCGTTATAATTTTCGAGCACTAATTGATTGTTATTCAATTCAATATCCTGCGCAAGGAAACCCTCGAACTCGGGGAATTTAGCGTTGTCAATAGACGTCACATCGACAAGCGAATAAAGTTTGAATGTTACGAGAAAACCCTCCTGTTCATATACGCTGCGGTTCGATACAATCATGCGCATGAATATATTTTCGGCGCTTACGCCCGGCGATGCGGCCTGATTGCCGCCACCGCCGCCGCTTTGCTGTTGCACTCCCCCACCCTGCTGCGACGCCTGATCCGGCGGCAATACCTTTATTGTCAACTTATTGGATTTGTATTCCGCATTGCCTATTTTTACGGTTGCCGGTTCCAGTTCAAATGCGCCTTCTTTTTTCGGCATCATAATGCAGGTATAGGTTGTTGAAACGGAACTTGTACTTTTGCCGTTTTCGTAAATAAAACTCCGGTTTGTCGACGGACTTGGCCCCATCAGCAGGTCAAAATTATCCTCTAAGCCCGGCGGAAGCCTGAAATCCGTACTATTGGAAACGTTCACCTCATACACCAGCCGAAATTGCGAGCCTGTGACAACGGCCGGCGGAGCAGTTGCCTTAAATGTCACATCGTCCGCTTTCAACCGCATGCCTGATACGGCAGACATTATCAAAATGATGAACAAAACGAATTTTTTCATTATCATAATTTTTATGTTTTACCACTGTTTTTCTCTCTTGCGGCTCTGCTGTTTCTGCATCTGCGCTTTCTTGACTTTTTCCTGCGTATCTTTTTCATCCTGGAGGAACGCATCAAGCATCTGCTGCGCATTATCACGGCTCATCTGCTCGTTCGGCTGCGGTTCTTCCTGAGTCTTTTGCTGCTCGTTCTGCTGCTGCTGTTGCTGTTCCTGATTCTGCTGTTCCTGTTTGTCCTGCTGGTCCTGCTGGTCTTGTTTATCTTGCTCCTGTTGGTCCTGATCCTGCTGGTCCTGTTTGTCCTGATCCTGATCCTGTTGTTGCTGCTGCTGTTGCTGGTCTTGCAGCAGTTTCTGGGCCAGGGCAAGATTATAACGGGTTTCGTCGTTAATGGGATTTAAGCGTAACGACTGTTTGTACGCTTCCACGCTCTTCTGGTATTCCTGCGTCTTCATGCCTATGTTGCCAAGGTTATGAAACACGTGGGCAAGCCGTTGGGCATTATTATCCGGATCTTCCTGCATAAGGCGTTCGCCCTGTCCGGCAATGAGTTGATACTGTTCGGCGGCTTCGGGATATTTTTCCTGTTTGTAGAGCGTATTGCCGAGATTGTAGATTCCCTCCACGGAGCGCGGGTTCACTTCAATACTTTTGCGGTATGCCACTTCGGCCTCCGTATATTTATCCTGCCGGTATTCCTTATTACCGTCGCGAACGTTCTTACGTTCCGCTTTCTGTGCGGCGACGGTAGTGGCGCACAGGAGAAACGCAGCCAGTAAGGCGCTTATTTTTCTTTCAATATTTATCCTATTCATCCTGTCAAAAGAAAGTTAAGAAAACAGTTTTACATTCCTGAACAGTCTGTTCCGGCGTTCCGAGATGAGAAACTCCACGATGAGAATGACAAGGGTAATCCATGCCAGCGTCGGGAACTGTTCGTCGTATTCCGCATAGACCTGGCTCTCAATTTCCGATTTGGACATTTTGCCAAGTTCGTTTTGCAAGGTTCTGAGCGCTGAATTTGTATTATCCGCCCGCACATACAGTCCATTGCCGGCCTGCGCAATTTCCCGGCACATCGCTTCGTTGAGCTGTGTGATTACGACATTCCCGGCATTATCTTTCATGTAATCATTATTGCCCAGAGGTATCGGAGTGCCTTTCGGGTCTCCAATGCCTACAATATTGACTTTTACCCCTTTCTCCGCCGCATTTGCCGCTTCCTGCACAGCGTTGCCCTCGTGGTTTTCGCCGTCGGTAATAAGCACGATGGTCTTGCTTGTGTTTTCATCCGGCGTAAACGAACGCATCGCAAGGCCGATGGCCGATTCGATTGCCGTTCCCTGCGTCGACACCATGGACGGGGTGATGGACGGGAGGAACATTTTTGCCGAAAGATAATCCGATGTAATGGGGATTTGCGTAAAAGCGTCGCCGGCAAAAACAATCAAACCCATCTTGTCGTTGTTCAGGTCGTCCGCCAGGCGTGAAAGCATCTGTTTGGCTTTTTCCAGGCGGTTTGGCGTTATGTCCTGCGCAAGCATTGAGTTTGACACATCCAGGCAAATCATCACTTCGATGCCCTGGCGCTTAACCGTTTCAAGTTTGGAACCGAACTGCGGGCCGGCAATGATGAATATCACTACCGTTATCGACAGAAACAGAAAGAAATATTTCAGCCGCCGGCGTTTGGGTGACGCTTCGGGCATCAAGGCCGCAACAAGCTCCGGCGCTCCGTATTTTTTTATCGCTTTTTTTCCGGCTCTTACAACGTAGAGATAGAAGAAAAACAGTACGGGAAGTATTAACAGTAAATACAGGTATTCAGGGTGTGCAAATCGAAACATAACTTTTTAATTTTTTACGGTATATTTCTCAATAAAGAATTTCTCAATAACAGCTCAAGCAGTAAAATGGCAAAGAGCCACAGCGCCAGCGGCTTGTATTCCTCCTGTTTCCTGCTGTACTGCTGAACGCTTATCTTAATCTTTTCCATCCGGTCAATCTCCTGGTATATGGCGTTCAGGCTCGAATTGTCCGTGGCGCGGAAATATTGTCCGCCGGTAGTGGAAGCTATCTGCTGAAGCGTCGGTTCGTCTATGTCAACCGGTATATTGCGGTACTGCACCCCGCCGAAAGGCGTTTGAAACGGATAGGGCGCCTCACCGCGCGTGCCGACGCCAATCGTATATACGCGGACGCCGAATGTCCGGGCGATTTCGGAGGCTGTCACGGGCGCTATTTCGCCCATATTGTTTGAGCCGTCGGTAAGAAGGATGATGACGCGCGATTTTGCCTGACTGTCTTTTATGCGGCTGACTGCATTGGCAAGTCCCAGGCCGATAGCCGTCCCGTCATTTATCATCCCGCTGTGGATATCCTTAAACAGGTTGAGCAGTACGGCGTGATCGGTCGTCAGCGGACATTGCGTAAAACTCTCGCCGGAGAACACCACCAGCCCGATATTATCATTGGGGCGGCCGTTAATAAACGCGGCGGCGACATTTTTGGCCGCCTCCAGGCGGTTTGGCTTCAGGTCTTCCGCGAGCATGCTGCCCGAAATATCCATGACAAGCACGATGTCTATACCCTCCGTGCTCCGGTTCTCCCAGCTGTTGGTCGACTGCGGACGCGCCAGGATGACGATGACAAGCGCAACGGCAATCATGCGCAAGACGAAAGGCAGGTGACGTGCGTAAACTTTCCACGTCGTCGCTTTCGGAGTTTTGAAAGCCTGCATGGCAGAAACCTGTATGCTTGCCTGTTTCTTTCGTGCTTTCAGGACATACCATGCGGCGAGCGGAATCAGCAATAACAGTAAATACAAATAATGTGGATTCGCAAATATCATATTATTGTCTAATTATTAATCGATTCATCAATTTTATTTTCCTTTTCATCGCTGTCGCCGTCCTGCGGCGGAGTTGCAGCAATCTCAATGTGTTTCGTACGTTCGACGAACAGGTTCGCATTGAACATGCTCAAGTCGTTTTCGTCCGGTAACGGATGCAGTTTGGCAAACTTCACGAAATCGGACAGCTGGAGAATCTGTTTCAGCGTATCGTAAACCTCTTTGTTTCCCGGCTCCTCGTCCCGTAAAGCATCCAGAATCTCCGACGATGTCTTTTCCATTACAGAGACGCCGTAACGCGCGGACATATAACGCCTCAGGGTGTCCGTTATCTCCGTGTAATATTCTTTATTGCGTCCCTGCTGCCATAATTTCCGTTCGCGTATGTCTTTCAGTTCCCTCATGGCCTGTTCGTGCGGAGGCAGGGTCGACACTTCTTTCACTTTCGCCGTTTTTTCCGGCCGGTTACGCATGCGCTGGACGAAATATCCGATTATGCATATTACAAAAAGCGTAAACAGGATGCCGTAGATAAGCGCGTAATAATCCGCCAGCACAAACTGCGGCCGCCATATATCCTTAATATCGTAATATTCTTCGGCGTTCTCAAGATTGACATCGGGTACCGACACTTTCAGCGCCACCTGATCCGAAAAAACCGTATCGCGGCCATCAATCGCGAGGAACGGCGGGAGAAGATACAGGGATGAGTCAAAAGACGTAATCACCAGATCATAATTGATCAGGATGCGGTTGTTTTTAATATCCGCCGTATCCGGCGGCGTAATGAGCAGCACTTCCACGCCCTCCATCAGCATGTCGGCAGGCAGGGGAATGATAACCTGTTTGTCCTTATCCGTCGTCACGCTCAGGTGGAGCATCGTCTGTTCGCCTATCATTATGTCCGCCACGTCAATTTTCAGATCGACTATCGTCTGTTGTGCATGGATTTTCATTCCCGGCCACGACGCAAGGAGGATAAACAGGAGGCCAAAAGTATGATATCTTTTCAAAATC
>JAIRYY010000116.1 GCA_031267485.1 Tannerella sp. | reverse complement strand
GTGCGCAGGGGAAATGCGGTTACGCAGGAAGCCGTCGACCTGCTGAACAGGGTGCGCACCCGTGCGGAATTGCCCGCCTATACGATGAGTTCGTTCTCCGGCACGCGCGATTTCCTCGACAAGCTGATGATGGAACGGGCGCATGAGTTTTATTTCGAGGGCTGCCGCCGTCAGGATATTATCCGCGACGGCACGTATGTGGAGCTGATAAAAAGAAAAAGCCAGATACTGGGCGAACCGACGCTGGTCAATGAAAATTATCAGCGCCTCCCGCTGCCTCAGTCCGTAATCAACGAAGGCCAGGGCGTCATTAAGCAGAATCCGGGTTATTAACCGTAAGGGAGCATGAGATTAATGAACTGTCGTGTGCCGTCAAGGTACGCAGGTTCAATCACCAATCCATGCGTGAGGGTGGAAAATTTTTCACCCTCATCCTTTTTCCCCGTTTTTGGCTGTTTCAAAAAGTTTTTCCATCTTTGCAATCAAAAAATGTATCTCATGAAAAAAGTAATCTTATCATCAATCTTCGTATGTGCCTGCGCCGGCATTGTTTCGGGTCAGGCGAGGAGTTCGTTCCTGCTGGAAAAGAACTGGAAATTTTCGCGTGTCGACGACGCCGGAGCCGTCAGTCCCGGTTTCGACGACGCCGGGTGGCAGTCGGTGACCGTCCCACACGACTGGGCAATCTACGGGCCGTTCGACGGCAATGCCGACGTGCAGAACGTGGCCATCGCGCAGGACGGTGAAAATCGGGCCTCGCTCAAGGCGGGACGTACGGGCGGCTTGCCGTTTATCGGCGTGGGATGGTACCGCATCCGTTTCGACGCGCCCGGTTTCGGCGCGGGGAAGACGGCTTCCATCCGCTTCGACGGCGCCATGAGCAATGCGCGCGTGTACCTGAACGGCCGCGAAGTGGGTTTCTGGCCGTATGGATACAACAGTTTCCATTTCGACGTCACGCCTTACCTGAAAGCGGCGGACAACACGCTGGCCGTCCGGCTGGAGAACTTCACCGAATCGTCGCGCTGGTATCCGGGAGCAGGCCTCTACCGCAACGTGCATGTGGACATCGCCGGCGACGTGCATATTCCCGTATGGGGGACGTACCTCACCACGCCGGCCGTGAACGGCGACTATGCCCGCGTGAACCTGAAAACGACGGTCGCCGGCGCCGGCGAGCTGCCGCGTGACCTGCGTCTGGTGACGGAGATACGCGACGGACGGCAAAACGTGGTCAGCCGGGCGGAGAGCGCGGGGCCGGGACGTTTTGACGAAAACACGTTTGAACAGAATTTCGTGATTGAAAAGCCGGCCCTGTGGTCGCCCGACGCGCCGGAACTGTACACGGCCGTATCGAAGCTGTATGCCGGCGACGGGTTGAAAGACGAGTATGCGACCCGTTTCGGCATCCGCAAATTCGAAATCATACCCGACAGTGGCATGTTCCTTAACGGCCGGATGACGAAGTTCCGCGGCGTATGCAACCACCACGACCTCGGCCCGCTCGGCGCGGCCGTCAACGTGAGCGCCCTGCGCCGGCAGCTCGCCCTCCTGAAGGATATGGGATGCAATGCCATACGCACCTCGCACAACATGCCCGCGCCCGAACTGGTCGAACTCTGCGACGAAATGGGGTTCATGATGATGGTCGAGGCTTTCGACGAATGGCAGCTCGCCAAATGCCGCAACGGCTACAACCTGTATTTCAACGACTGGGCGGAGAAGGACATCGTCAACATGGTGCGCCACTACCGCAACAATCCCTCCGTCGTGATGTGGAGTATCGGCAACGAGGTGCCGGGACAGGACCGCCCCGAAGGCGTGCGGACAGCCCGCTTCCTGCAGGATATCTGTCATCGCGAAGACCCGACCCGCAAGGTCACGATGGGTATCGACCATGCGGAAGCGGCGATGAAAAGCCATTTCGCCTCGACGATGGATGTGGTGGGCTTCAACTACCGCCTGCAGTTCTACCGGCAGGCGTACAGCGAGCTGGCCCAGCGGATTGTGCTGGGAAGCGAAACGGCGTCGACCGTCAGTTCGCGCGGCGTGTATTATTTCCCGGCGGAGAAGACGAGCCGCCAACAGTACGGCGACGGCCACTGCTCAAGCTACGACCTGGGCGAACCGGGCTGGTCGAACCTGCCGGACGACGATTTCGTGCAGCACGACGACTACCCGTGGTGCATCGGCGAATTTGTGTGGACGGGCTTCGACTATCTGGGCGAACCGACGCCCTACTACAACCGCTGGCCGAACCACAGTTCGATGTTCGGCATCATCGACCTGGCCGGGATACCCAAAGACCGTTACTACCTCTACCGCAGCCACTGGAACCCCGGCGCGGAAACACTGCACATCCTGCCGCACTGGACGTGGCCCGGTCGCGAGGGCGAAGTGACCCCCGTCTTCGTGTATACCAGCCATCCGTCCGCCGAGCTGTTCATCAACGGAAAAAGCCAGGGACGCATCAGCAAGGACGAGAGCCTGACGGCAGCCGAAACCGACACGCCGGAAGCCCGCGACGCGATGCTGCGCCAGCGCCGTTACCGCCTGATGTGGATGGATGTGAAATATGAGCCGGGCGTCGTCCGCGTCGTTGCCTACGACCGGGACGGCCGGGCCGTCGCCGAACAGGAAGTGCGCACGGCCGGCAAACCGCACCACCTCGAACTGTCGGCAGACCGTACCGCGCTGACGGCAGACGGCCGTGACCTGTCGTTCATCACCGTCCGCGTAGTCGACAAAGACGGCAATCTCTGTCCGGACGCCGCCCATTCCATCCGTTTCAGCGTAAAGGGCGCCGGCGTCTACCGTGCCGCGGCAAACGGCGATCCGACAAATATCGAACAGTTCCACCTGCCGCAGATGAGCGTATTCAAAGGACAGCTGGTAGCCATCGTGCAATCGTCCGAACAGGCTGGAACCATCCGCTTCGAAGCCAGAGCCAGAGGCTTGCAGACCGCCTCGCTCAGATTGCAAAGCGAATGAGGGCCGGTGATGTGATATATTTATGTTGATTGTTTCCACATCATTCCAGACCTTCTCCAATCGCTATCCGGTTGATATAATACTTTTTTTAAAATTAATCATTGTTTTCTCGAAATATGTGTTTATATTTGCAAGCGAAAACTCACAAAAAGTTCATGAAAAACGAATAATAATATGAATATTTTTTCTCAATCTCACATCCCGGATAACTCTCATCCAAGTCTTTGGATGAGAGGATTTGGCACGATTCTTGCAGAGAGAGAGAGAGAGAGAGAGAGAGAGAGAGAGAGAGATGCGCAGGTTTGCGAATCGCGCGCGGAATATACTAAAAATAGGTTTTCCAAAATATTTTTCCTGCTTATTATTGAATTTATTTCCGGTTTTATACGTCGCCCGTTACCGGATAATTCTCCATGTCTCCCGCGATTTTATTTCGGGTGGGATTTCCCATGCCCGTTTTTGATAACTGTTGTGAAACCCTTAAAATTATATGCCTATGGATAAACGGAAATGAAACCTTTTTGAAAAACGCGGCGGACGGCTGTTCGCCCCAACGCTGCCGGGTTGCCCGCCACGCGGGATGCCGGCATAAATCTATTGAATTAAATCGAGATACATAATTTTTTAATCACAAGTATGAATGATCATAAATCAATTAATCGGAAAACACTGCGGAGAATATTGTTCTTCCTGAGTGTTGTTATTTGTTCTCTTTCCGCTTTCGCACAGGGAAATATTTCCATATCGGGCGTGGTGACGGAGGAATCCGGCGAACCGCTTCCGGGCGTGAATATCACCGTGAAAGGGACAACAAATGGAGTCGCAACGGATGTTGACGGGAAATACGTAATCACGGTTTCCGGCCAGACTTCCGTCCTGGAATTTTCGTACCTCGGCTTTGCCGTGCAGTCGGTTACGGTTGGCAACCGGACCGTCGTCAACGTCACGCTGAGGGAAGATATGCAAATGATTGACGAGGTCGTGGTGGTCGGTTACGGCACACAGAAAAAGGTGAACCTGACCGGCGCCGTGTCGGCCATGACGGTGGACGAGACGCTGGCAAGCCGTTCGCTGGTCGATGTGTCGTCCGGTCTGCAGGGTATGCTGCCGGGTCTTGCCGTCAGTCAGAACAGCAGTATGGCGGGACGCGAGGATGTCTCGCTGATGATACGCGGTATGGGTACGGTCAACAACGCCGCGCCGCTGATTGTCGTGGACGGCATGCCGGACGTGAACATCAACCGCCTTAACATGAATGATATCGAAAGCATCTCCGTCCTCAAGGATGCGGCGTCCGCCGCCATTTACGGGTCGCGGGCGGCCAACGGCGTCATTCTGATCACCACCAAATCGGGGAAAGGTTCGGACAGGGTATCCTTTAACGTGTCGGGCAACTATTCAATGTCCTACCCGACCAACAGCATCGAGTTCATGCCGGACTACGCGCGGGCGCTGACGCTTCACCAGCGTTCGGCGGCCGTCAACACGCTGGAATCCAACTATCAGTTCAAGAACGGAACCATCGATCAGTGGCTGGCGATGAGCATGATCGACCCGCTCCGCTATCCGAATACCGACTGGTGGGACTGGATCAGGCGCGACTTCGGCACGATGCAGAACTACAACGTGTCGGCAAGCGGCAGCAACGACAAGTCGAATTTCTATGCGTCCATCGGCATACAGGATCAGGAGGGTTTGCAGGTAAACAACGACTATTCCCGCTACAACGCACGGTTTAACTTCGACTACAAGTTGCTCAACAGCCTGTCCGTGGGCGTCCGCTTCTCTGGAAACTGGACGAAACGCACCTATTACATGAGCGGCGGCTACACGGATACGGATAACCAGGCCAATACAGGCGGTTACGACTTGCATTACGCTATTGCAGGCATCACGCCCTACGACCCCGTATCGGGTTATTACGGCGGCGTAATGGCTTACGGCGAAGATGCACAGGCGTATAATCCTTATACGTTTATGGTAAACAATCTGAACAACCAGAACAGGCAGGAAGCGCTCGGCAACATGTACCTCGACTGGAAACCGGTGAAAGGCCTGACGGCGCACCTCGAATATTCGCTGAACTACTACAATCAGTTCACCTGGTCGGCCAGCACGCCGAACAGGGCGTACAACTTCCAGGTCGGCGCTTACGGTTCGAGGGTATATGTGGGCGAAGACGCAGGCGTTTCGAACAACTCCGCATCGGGATACAAAACTCAGTTGAACGGCCGCCTGGATTATAACCTGAAAATCGCCGACGGACACGATCTCAGCCTGATGGCCGCATACAACGAGGAATACATGTACAACCGCAGTCTGAATGCATCGCGCAACAACCGCCTCCATCCCTCGCTGCATGAGATAAATGCGGCGCTGACCGACGTGCAGGGTACGGGCGGCACTTCCGACACCGAGGGACTGCGTTCCTACATCGGACGTCTGAACTACGTCGCATACGACAAATACCTGCTGGAGGTCAATTTCCGTGCGGACGGTTCGTCGCGCTTCCTCCCCGGACACCAGTACGGGTTCTTCCCCTCGGTAGCCCTGGGATGGCGTTTCTCGGAAGAGGATTTCGTGAAAAACCTGGCGGGCGACTGGCTGTATCAGGGCAAGTTGCGCGCATCGTACGGGACGCTGGGTAACAACGACGTCAGCCGCTACGAACAGAAGGAAACGCTCACGGCAAGCAATTACATGATGGGAAGCACCATCGTGAAAGGTTTCGTTAACAATAAGATGATTAACCAGAACCTCACGTGGGAGACGAACAAGGTGACCAACATCGGCCTTGACCTCGGTTTCCTGAAAGGCCGGCTGTCGACCGAGCTTGACTTCTACGACCGCCTGACAACGGGCATGATTCGTCCGTCGCAGATGTCGCTCCACCTGACGGGGGCTTACAGCGCCCCGCGAAACAACATCGGCGACATGCGGAACCGCGGCATCGAAGTGAACCTTACATGGAAAGACCGGAAAGGCGATTTCAGCTACATGGTGAACGGGAACTTCGCGAAAAACTGGACACAGCTCCAGAAGTGGAACGAGTTCCTCGACAAAGGCTGGGAATATGTGGACATGCCTTACCATTTTGTCTATACATACGAATCCCTCGGAATTGCGCAGACTTGGAACGAAATTTACAGCAACACGCCGCAAGGTTCATCGCCGGGCGACGTGCTGAGGAAAGACGTGAACGGCGACGGGCGGATTGACGGCAACGACAAGGTAGCCCAGACCGGCTATCAGCGCGACCGGCCTACCACAAACTTCGCCCTGAACACCAACGTCCGGTGGAAAGGGATCGACCTGGCCGTCATGTTTCAGGGCGCCGCGGGACGCAAGACTTTCTGGATAAACAACTATAACAACATGGGCATCCCCCAGCAGCGTTACGCTTCGTCGTGGGATCACTGGAACGAACCGTGGTCGTGGGAAAACCGCGACGGCGACTGGCCGCGCCTGAGCGGAAACGCCAACCGCGAAGAAACGACTTTCTGGCTGGATAACCTGGCATACCTGCGCCTGAAAAACGTGCAGCTGGGTTATTCGCTGCCTCAGAAATGGCTGAAAACTGTTTACGTAAACAGCTTTCGCATCTATTTCTCGGGCGAGAATCTTGCCACGCTGACGAAATTCCGCGGTATTGACCCTGAACGGGGCGGAAGCGGGAACAGCGGAGGTTATGCCTCGGACGTGTACCCGCTGGTCTCATCGTATTCTTTAGGTCTTAATATTGGGTTTTAATTAAAATGTTACGATTATGAAAATAAAAAATATAATCAGACTTTCACTCGTATGCTGCCTGGCGACGGGATGGCTGCTGTCCGCCACCTCGTGCGTGCAGGATCTGCTGAATCAGGATCCGACAACGGATCTTGCGGCAAGCGCTTTCTGGAAGACGGAAGCGGATGCGACGTACGCCCTGTATGGCGCATACGCGGATATCCGCCCGCTTTTCGACCGCGACTACTATCTTGACGGACATGCCGAATATGTCCGGGTTCGCGGAACAAGTGTGACGGACGGTAACCTGCGGCTCGGCAACGCCTATCATGGCGGCAACTACAATCCGAGCGGTTATGCCAGCGGTTTCGACAAGATGTACCGTTACCTGTACGGCGGCGTGACGCGCGCCAATTATGTGATCGATAATGTGGAGAAGATGCTGGCCGATGCCACTCCGTCATCGAGGGCGAACCTCGAAACGATTATCGGCGAGGCGCGACTGCTTCGCGGGATGGTCTATTTCAAGCTGATTTCCATGTGGGGCGACGTGCCGCTTATCGAACATGTCGTCTATGACAATTCGGAAGTGGAAAATATTACCCGCACGCCGATAGCCCAGGTCAAGCAGTTCATTCAGGACGACTTCACGTATGCGTATGAGAAACTGCCGGTGAAAGCATCGGAGGTAGGCCGCGCCGCCAAACCGGCCGCTCTGGCTTTTCGCGGCAAACTGCAGCTGTACTGGGCATGCTGGAATCACTTCGGCTGGCCGGAACTGGATACGTTCGCGCCCAGCGCGTCGGAGGCCTCGACCGCTTACGCCGCTGCCGCCGCCGACTTCCGGTCGGTCATCGACGACTACGGGCTGACGCTCTTCCG
>JAIRYY010000076.1 GCA_031267485.1 Tannerella sp. | reverse complement strand
GGCGGCCTGTTTTTCCACCGGCATGGAAGCCCGCGGGTCATAAACGGCCGTTTGCCTTATCCGTTTTTACAATCTGTTCTCCTTTGAAAAAGCTCTCCTGCTTCAATTATACTTCACTCCCCCGCCCCCGTCATTTGCGAGCGGAGTCCTTCGCTCCGTCATTGCGAACGCAGTGAAGCAATCCGGGTCGTCGCCTGTGCCTGGATTGCTTCGGGCTGCGCCCTCGCAATGACGACGGGGAGGAAGCGCGGGAAGTATAAATTCTCCTTTCTTCATTTTCAATTCTCAACTGAATTTGTCCATCCGTACACCACCGGTATCACGTACATGTTCAGGAAGGTGGACGTCAGCAATCCGCCCAGAATGACAATGGCCATGGGGCTTTGGATTTCGTTGCCCGGTCTGTCGCCGCCCAAAACCATCGGAATCAGCGCCAGACCGGCCGTCAATGCCGTCATGAGGATAGGATTGAGGCGGTCGGTCGAACCTTTCGTGATGATTTCATGCAGGGTGAGAGCTGTTTCCGGCGCCGCGTTTTGCAGTCGCCGGTAGTTGGAGACCAGCAAAATGCCGTTTCGCGTGGCGATGCCGAAAAGCGTGATGAAACCGATGATGGAGGGGATGCTCACAATGTCGGAGGTGAAGAAGACGGCAAACACGCCGCCAATCAGCGCCAGCGGCAGATTGAGCAGGATAATGCCCGACAGTTTGACGCTCTTAAATTCCATGTAGAGCAGGAGGAAGATGACGGCAATCGCCAGGATGGTCGCCGACAGCAGCGTGCGGGTAGCGTTCTGCGCGCTCTCGAACTGCCCGCCGTATTCGATGTAATAACCTCCGGGCAGCGTGATGCGCTCGCCTATCCGCGTTTTGACGTCGTCGACGACGCTCTGCAAATCGCGTCCCGCCACGTTGGCCGAGACGACGATTTTACGCTGCACGTTTTCGCGGGAGATAGCGTTCGGGCCTCCGGCCGAAACGATTTGCGCCACTTCCTCCAGCGGTACTTTCCCGCCGTCCGGCGTGTCGATGAGCGCCGTTTTCAGGCCGTCCATGCTTCCGGTATAATCTCCGTTCAGCCTCAGAACCAGGTCGAAGCTGCGCTGTCCCTCGTAGATGTCGCCGATTTTCGCACCCGAAAAAGCCAGTTCGACGAACCGGTTGAACTTTTCGACCGTAATGCCGTACCGCATCAGGCGGTCGCGGTCGGCGCGTATCTGCAGCTGGGGCGTCTCGGTTTGCTGCTCCACGCTCACGTCGACCAGCCCTTCGATACCGTCCACCGCCGATTTGACCTGATTGCCCAGGGAAAACAGCCGGCTCAAATCCGTCCCGAAAATCTTAACGGCAATATTTGCCCTCGTACCCGAAAGGATATGGTCGATGCGGTGTCCCAGCGGCTGCCCCACGGTCGTCGCCACGCCCGGGACGGCAGCCAGCCGGCGGCGGACATCCTCCATAAATGCGGCCTGACTGCGGCCGGCAAGCATGAAGTTGACATCAATCTCCGCGCTGTTGATGCTTTGCGAATGTTCGTCGAGTTCGCCGCGCCCGGTACGCCGCGCCGTGCTTTTGATTTCGGGTATGGCCAGCAGTTCCGTCTCCATCAGATTCCCCAGGCGGCTGCTCTCTTCCAGCGAGACGCCTGGCTTGCAGACGGCCGAGATGGTGAGCGCGCCCTCGTTAAATTCGGGCAGGAAACTCCGCCCCATCGTGCAAAACAGGGCGAGCGACACGGCAAAAAGCGCGACGGCGGAAAAAAACACGGTTTTCCGGCGTTTCAGCGTCCACTCCAGCGACCTCCGGTAAGCGGACGAAAGGTTGCGGCTCAGCCATCGTTCGCGTTCGTTTTTCGCCAGATAGCCGTCGCCCGACAGCATCAGCCGGCACAGCAGGGGCGTCACGGTCATCGCCACGACGAGCGACATGAACAGCGACACAATATAGGCAATCCCCAGCGGCTTGAGCATCCGCCCCTCCATCCCCGAAAGGAAAAACAGGGGGACGAACGCCACGATGATGATAAGGGTTGCGTTCAGAATGGAAGCCCGTATTTCGCGCGAGCCGTCAAACACGACCTCCAGGGCCGGCTGCCGTTCTGCCACAGGCAGCAGGTGATTCTGCCGCAGACGCTTGTAGACGTTTTCCACGTCGATAATGGCATCGTCGACCAGCGAGCCGATGGCGATGCACATCCCGCCCAAAGTCATCGTGTTAATGCTTATCCCCAGCAGTTTCATCACAATGATTGTGCCCAGCAGCGAGAGCGGAATGGCGATGACCGAAATAACCGTCGTGCGGAAACTGCCCAGGAAGACGAACAGAATCACGATGACGAGCGCCGCGCCTTCGAGCAAAGCCCGCTGGACGTTGTTTACGGACGACTGTATGAAGTCGCCCTGCCGGAAAATCGTCGTGTCGAGCTTCACGTCGGCCGGCAGCGACTGCCGGATTTCCGTCAGCGTGCGCTCAATATTTCCGGTTACTTCGAGCGTGTTGGCGCCGGGCTGTTTCGAGATGGAGAGAATGACGGCGGGCCGGCCGTTTTGCGAGGCGTATCCCATTTTCACGGCGGCGGCAACCGTCACTTCGGCAACGTCGGCAACGGTCACCGGGTAGCCGTTGCGCAGTTTAATCACCGACTTGCCCAGTTCCTCCACGCTGGACGTCCTGGCCATGCCGCGGAGCGTATATTCATTGCCAAATTCGCGGAGCACGCCGCCCGTCGAGTTCTGCGACATCGTCCTGCACACCTCCGCCAGTTCTTCCATGCCGACGCCGTAGTAGAGCATCATCTGCGGGTCGGCCAACACCTGATACTGCCGGTAGTCGCCGCCGATATTCGTGACCTGCGACACGCCGCCCGTGGCAAGGATAGCCGGTTTTATCACCCAGTCGGCCAGCGTGCGGAGTTCCATCATCGAAGTCGTGTCGGCCTGCAGACCGATGAACAGTATTTCGCCCATGATACTCGACTGCGGCGCGAGCGCCGGCGCGACGCCTCCGGGCATTGTCCCCGACAGGGCTACCATTTTTTCGCTGACGATTTGCCGCGCCCTGAAGACTTCCGTACCCCAGTCAAATTCAATCCATACGAAGGAGTAGCCCTGCATCGAGGCGGAACGTACGCGACGCACGCCGGTTGCCCCGTTCACAGCCGTCTCTATCGGGAACGTGACGAGGCGTTCCACCTCCTCGGCCGCCATGCCGCGCGCATCGGTCATCACGACAACCGTAGGCGCGGTAAGGTCGGGGAACACGTCCACATCCATGTTGTTTGCGGTGTACAGCCCTGCAACGGTCAGTATTACCGCCCCCAGTAAAACGAAAAGCTTATTGTTGAGAGAAAATTTTATGATATTGTTCATTTCAATTAGGAATTAAAAATTAAAAGAGAGAGCTTGTTCAATTAAGAATTAAAAATTAAGAATTAAAAGAGAGCTTATTCAATTAGGAATTATACTGAGCTCGGCATGGTTTTGTGCATTGCTGTTCATCGCAGTCTCCCTCTCCGTCATTGCGAGGAACGAAGCAATCCGGGCACAGGCGACAACCTGGATTGCTTCCTTCGTCGCTGGTGACGGGAGAAATACAATGTACAAAAATATACCGCGTGAAGTATAAAAATTAAGTACGTGAAATAAATAACATGTAATGGTATCATTGTCCCGGAGGGACAATATGTTGGTAGAAAACGTCCTCTCACACCATCTCCTCCGTCCCGTATGGGACGGGATGTGGAATAAAACCGACCAATCACATTCCGTCTCCACGGGTCGGGATTGTAGAGACGCGATTAATCGCGTCTCTACGGGTTCTACCAACATTTTGTCCCTAACGGGATAAATCGTGTACTTCAATTTGCGCATAATCATTATATATTATTTACTTGTTTCAATTAATAATTAAAAGAGGGTGGAGGGGTGAGCTTTTGCTTGGTGGCGAGGATTATTTTGGCGAGAATTTTGCAGATTTCCTCGGCATCATTGAGCATACTTGTTTCTTCGTCTTTTGTGATGTAATCAGTTGCGGCAAGTAGTCGGAGCCAGTAAATCGTTTCGCGGGCTTCCTTGTACGAAACGCTCATTTTCGCCATGAAATCTCTGTCGGATTGCGCGCCGATGCCTTCTTCCACATTTGCGCCTATCGAAGTACCGCTGCGCAATATCTGTTTTGAGAGGATAAACTCCTTTTTCTGTTCCGCCAAATGCTTATATAAATTCACTGCTCTAACAGCAAACGCAAATGATTTCTCCTGTAAAATATTATATTTCGCCATACTCCAACCCCTTCCTTTTAATTTTTAATTGAAACAAGTACCCCCTTTTAATTCTTAATTTTTAATTCTTAATTGAAACGCTTTCCCCTTTTAATTCTTAATTTTTAATTCTTAATTGAAATCTAATGCGCATGTGCCTCCATCGTACCCGTACCTGAAGTGGCCACTAATTTAACCAGCACGGCGCCTTTCGTCACGATGCGTTCCTGGGTCGAAAGTCCGGCGGTGATTTCCGTTCGGCGTCCGTCGGTCGGACCGATAGCGACTTCCCGCTTTTCAA
>JAIRYY010000046.1 GCA_031267485.1 Tannerella sp. | reverse complement strand
AATACAAAGAAATACAGCAAAAAGTAAATGAAATGTATCGCAACGGTAAAGTTTTTTATTGAAGTTATATTTATAATAGTGTAGCAAATGTTAAATTAAGATTAAAAAGTGAAATTATGAAAACAATTGGTTATTTATTTTTAATATTTGGAGTTATTGATTTTTTATTGTGTTATTGTGATGTTCTCCTTACTGGAGAAATGTTTGTATTTGGTGAAACATATTGGTCACCTTATCTTGCGGGTGTAATAGGCAGTATTCTAATATGGTTAAGCAACAAAAAGAAGGGGGAAGAATACGTATTAGATGCCGAACTCGAAAAAGAAATCCTCTCCGAAGAAGGATTCACTTTTAAGACGACGCCGGAAAACTCATCATTAACGCAGACATTCCTCGTCACAAAGGGACAAAAGCTCGATGAATTCTCGTGTAAAAAAGGAAATGTCCGGATTGTAAATCAGAAAGGCAAAATATTTGAAGCATACTACAAAGATTTGAGCGCCAAATCTTTTGAAAATAACGGCCTCCAATATTCCGTAAAAAGCAATGATGGGCAAAAAATCACGTTCTTCCGTGATGAAAAAATTCTATCTAAAGAATGTTGGGACGTAATTGAGGCGATTATCCATCCCGAAGTATCATTTTTAAGTAATTTTTCATGAATGTTAAATCAAAAGGGTATTGCCCTTAAAAAAAGCAATGCCCTTTTTTTACATTAAAATTATGTTGGAAATCCTTATAAAGGTATTCTTGGGATTATTTGTGTGGATGGTATTGCCACGCCTAATTTATAAAAAGCGGAAATACAAAAGGAACACTCCGCGGCATTTTGTGCATATCGTGTGTATGACGGTAGGCATACTGATGCTTGTGTATGCCGGAATTGATATGATAAAATTTTTATTATCCTAAAAAACAATTGATAAATAACGCAATATGCAAAAAAGTCATCATTATACAGGTCTGACCGATGCTGAAGTCATTGAGAGCCGCAAACAGTATGGGGCAAATATTCTTACTCCCCCCCCAAAAGAGCCATGGTGGAAAGAATTTCTTGAAAAATTCACAGATCCAATTATCGTTATCCTACTGATAGCCCTGACGTTGTCAATAGGCGTTTCATGTTATGAATATTTCTCCGGACACGGAGGAGTAAGCACATTTTTTGAGCCGATCGGTATCCTGATAGCTATTTTGCTGGCTACTGTTGTTGGATTCTTGTTTGAACAGAGCGCCAACAGGAAATTTGAAGTGTTGAACAAAGTCAATGACGACACACTGGTTAAGGTTATTCGCAACGGCAATGTTTGTCAGATACAAAAAAAAGATATCGTTGTCGGTGATATCGCGATTCTTGAAACCGGTGAGGAAATACCCGCCGACGGTGAACTACTGGAAGCTGTTTCACTGCAAATTAATGAATCTACATTGACGGGAGAACCTGTCGCGAAAAAAACAACCAATCCGGCTAATTTTGATAAAGAAGCGACGTACCCGTCCAATCACGCCATGAAAGGTACTACGGTAATGGAAGGACATGGAATTATGCAAGTCTTAAAAGTGGGTGATGCCTCCGAATACGGTAAGGTTTATGAAGGGGCGCAAATTGACAGCAGCGTAGAAACGCCGCTCAATCAGCAACTGGATAGATTGGCCGACCTCATCACTCGGGTAAGTTATGCGATTGCTATTCTAATCGTTGTCGGCCGTATGATATGGTATTTCGTTGGATTGGAAAGCGGCTTCAATTGGATTCTTTTTGGAGGATTCCTGCTGAAAACGGTTATGATCGCCGTCACAGTGATTGTTGTTGCCGTACCGGAAGGCCTGCCGATGAGCGTGACATTGAGTCTGGCGTTAAGTATGAAGCGAATGCTTTCGACTAACAATCTCGTCCGTAAAATGCATGCTTGCGAAACGATGGGCGCCGCCACCGTGATTTGTACCGATAAAACCGGTACGCTTACACAAAACCGGATGAAGATTTATGATACAAAATTCTATGGTAGCGAGGGTCTCACAGATATAATAAAAGAAGGTATAGCCGTCAATTCAACCGCCTATCTTGATTTTTCGGATAAATCAAAGGTTAAGGCATTAGGTAACCCGACAGAAGGAGCTTTGTTGCTTTGGTTGTACGATAACAACATTAACTATTTGCCTTTACGTGAAGATGCGGAAATAATTGAGCAACTTACATTCTCTACCGAGCGTAAATATATGGCAACGATTGTAAAATCACCATTGCTTGGAAAAAAGGTACTGTACGTGAAAGGTGCGCCGGAAATTGTATTTTCATTATGTAAGACTGCAGATGTTTCCTCTGAAGAACTTGATCGTCAGCTTCTTGAATATCAAAGTAAGGCGATGCGCACATTAGGCTTTGCCTATCAGATATTGGAAGACGATAAACATTATATTAAGGAAGGCGCTTTGTTTAATACCGATTTGACGTTTGTGGGCATTGTTGCTATTTCCGACCCGGTTCGCGAGGAAGTTCCTGAAGCCGTCAAGAGTTGCCTGGATGCGGGTATTGGCGTGAAAATTGTTACCGGCGATACATCGGGTACAGCAAAGGAAATCGGACGTCAAATCGGACTGTGGGGAGAAAATGACAATGAAGCGCATCACATGACTGGGATGGAATTTGCGGCAATGGACGATAAATCCTTAATACAACGGATATCAGAATTAAAAATCCTGTCCCGTGCCCGTCCGATGGACAAACAGCGTTTGGTCCAATTACTGCAACAGAATGATCAGGTTGTTGCCGTAACCGGTGACGGGACAAATGATGCGCCTGCATTAAACGTCGCACAGGTAGGACTTTCGATGGGTGACGGCACATCCGTAGCCAAAGAAGCAAGTGATATTACGATTATTGATAATTCATTCAGCAGTATTTCGCGTGCCGTGATGTGGGGACGTTCGTTGTATCAGAACATTCAGCGCTTTATCCTGTTCCAGATGACTATCAATGTGGCAGCTTGTATCATAGTGCTGATTGGCGCTTTTCTCGGTACCGAATCGCCGTTGACTGTTACGCAGATGCTTTGGGTGAATCTGATAATGGATACTTTTGCAGCATTGGCATTGGCTTCTTTACCGCCAAGCGAAAAAGTAATGAAAGACAAACCTCGCAAAACCACCGATTTTATTATCAATAAATCCATGTGGAAAAGCATTTTGGGCGTGGGGTTTTTCTTCGTTCTTCTGCTTTTCGGGTTGGTACAGTATTTCAAACATGCTGATATTACCTCGCTAAAGGATTTCAGTCCAACTGATTTCGGCAAAAATTTCTTTAATTTTGGAGCAGGCAACGAATTATCGCCATACGAATTATCTTTATTCTTCACGATTTTCGTGATGTTACAATTCTGGAATATGTTTAATGCAAAAGCGTTTATGACCGGAAAATCTTCTTTTGCCTTCATCAACCAATGTCGAGGATTCTTATTTATAGCAATTGTAATCCTTGTAGGACAGTGGCTTATCGTTTCCGTTGGCGGAGAAATGTTTAACGTTGTGCCGCTAAGGCTTTCGGACTGGGCTATAATCATTGGAACAACTTCGATTGTGCTGTGGGTTGGCGAAATCGGAAGGTTTTTAAATAGTCGCGGCAAATATTGATAAAAATACTTTGATAACAAATGATAATTTATTGAATTTATAAACAATTAAAAAATGAATTTTATGAAAAAGACAATCTTTTCACACAGTCTTTCTATTTTTTTGACACTTTTTGTGTTATTACTCGTGAGCAGTTGCAACGATTATGGGACGGAAAAAAATTTTAATGGCACACAGCTTTTTTATACATCTGCTGTGACAGAACGTGATGCTGATAAATTAGGAGCATATTTTATTGACATGGGATTTGCCGATGGTGATGAAAAAACGGTTCAACTGAATAAAACCGGTAAAACCTACGAAGTTAGGATGGTTGTAAAAAAAGGGATAGAACAGGACCAGGAATATAAAGATAATGCTAAACTATTAGCAGCAGAGATTTCAGAGTCCGTCTTTGATGGAGCTAATGTTGACATACATTTTTGCGATGAAGAACTTAATACATTGATTGTTTTACCAATGGCTACCTATTAATTTGATTGATCCTGTATAAAATACTTCAGAACGGAACCCGTCGACGGTAAAACCATTACCGTCGACAGATGTTGATTATTTCCGTTCATCCAATACGGAACGTATGAGGGTAACGAACGTGTTTCCGTATTTTTCCAGCTTCATGTCGCCCACGCCTCTGATGTCGGAGAACGCATCCAGGGTTACTGGTTTTTTGATGGCCATGTCCTGCAGGGATGCATCGGAGAAGATGATGTATGCGGGCATTTTTTCCTGCTGCGCCAGTTGCAGGCGCAGGCGGCGCAGGGCGGTCATCAGCGCTTCGTCGGGGACGCTGTTTTCCGGCGCTGTCGGGCTGGTAGCGGGCGGCGTTTTCCGTTCTTTCGCGCTCCGTTTTTTTGTCGCGACGGTTTCTTCCGGTTCCTTTTGAAATGTCAGGATTGCCTGAGCTTCTCCGAACAGCACTTTTTTGCCCGACGGAGTGACTTTCAGCGTCTGGCCGTTGAGATAATCGACTTCGATGAAGCCAAGCTGCAACATCTGATAAATATATTCCCTCCATGCCTCATAAGGCAAATCGCGGCCTGCCCCGTAGGTTTTCAGCAGGTGATAGTCAAGCTGCAGCAATTCCATGCGGCCGGAGCCTCTCAGGATGTCTATCAGCATGCGCATGCCGACGCGTTCTTCGGTACGCATAATTGCACTCAGCGCTTTTTGCACGAGTATGCTGCCGTCGAAACGCCGGGGCGGATTCCTGCACACGTCGCAATTGCCGCAGTCGTCCGTCGCCTCCTCCCCGAAATAGTTCAGCAGGACACGCCGCCGGCAAAGGTCTGTCTCGCAATACCGCTGCATGCGGTACAGTTTCTCTGTGTTGATATCCATCTGCCCGCTTTCTTCGGCAAACCGGCGCAGCAGGACAAGGTCGCCCAGCGAATAAAAGAGAACCGTATCGCTTGCCACGCCGTCGCGTCCCGCACGCCCAATCTCCTGGTAATAATTTTCGATACTGCCCGGCATGTTGTAATGGATTACCCAGCGGATGTTGCTTTTGTCGATACCCATGCCGAACGCTATGGTTGCACAGACGACGTCGATGCGGTCGTTGATGAAATCATCCTGCGCCTTTTCGCGCGTGGCGGGAGGCAGGCCGGCATGATAGGCAATGGCCGGGATACCGTATTTGCGCATCAGAATATCCGCCACCTTTTCCGTATCGTTCCGTTTCCGGCAGTAGATGATGCCGCTCTGTCCCTGGCGGTGGCGGATAAAACGGATGATTTCCGCGATTTTGTCTTTCTGTTCCAGTCCCCGCCTGACGGCAAGCGAGAGATTCGGGCGGTCGAAGGACGAAATGAAAATTTCGGGATTGTCCAGGTTGAGCTGTTTCACGATGTCGTGGCGCGTGATTTTGTCGGCCGTGGCCGTCAGTGCGATAAGCGGAACGCCGGCAAACCGCTCCTTCAGTACGGACAGCTGCGCGTATTCGGGTCTGAAATCGTGCCCCCACTGCGAAATGCAGTGCGCTTCGTCAATGGCGATAAGGGATATTTCCATCCGGGCGAACAGGCGTTCCATTTCGCCTGTCAGGCCCTCGGGCGAGATGTAGAGCAATTTCATCTGCCCCTGCAGGCAGCGCTGTCTGACCTGCCACCTTTCCTCTTCGGACATGACGCTGTTCAGCGATGCCGCCGGGATGCCGTTTGCGACGAGCCCTTCCACCTGGTCTTTCATCAGCGCAATCAGGGGAGATACGACGACGGCCGTACCGGGCAGATAAATGGCCGGCAGCTGGAAGCAGACGGATTTGCCACCCCCCGTCGGCATGAGTACAAGAGAATCTCCTTTTTCGATGGTACGCTTTATAATGTCCGCCTGTAACGGCCTGAACGTGTCGTATCCGAAAAACTTTTTTAATATCCGCAGTTGTTCCTCCATAAGACTTTAAAATGATGTTGTTGTAACTTCCGAAAATTATCGGATTGAATGTCGTGCAAATGTACATGAAATTTTCAAATTTTCAATAAAATCCGCTACCTTTGCGCGCGGTAGGAAACATATTAAAATTTAGAACTATGAAAATAAAACTTGACTTCATTTTCTGCGGCCTCCTGTTCGCCGCAGGCCTTCAGGCGCAGCAGGCCGAATGGATTTACAGCGTTGACGGCAGTTGCTGGCAGAAATCGGCCAAAATAAAGGTCGAAGCGCAAACCGGCGAAAGCAGTGCGGATATCCTGATAAAAAACGAAAAGGCGCAGGTCATCGACGGCTTCGGCGGCTGCTTCAACGAACTCGGATGGGATGCGCTCTCCACGCTGCCCGAAGCGAAACGGAACGAAGCGCTCCACCGGCTGTTCAGCCCGCAGGAAGCCAACTTCACGTACAACCGCATGCCGATGGGCGCGAGCGATTATGCCCTGAGCTACTATTCGTTCAACGACGTGGCCGGCGATTTCGGAATGGCCAACTTCAACATCGACCGCGACCGCTATATCCTCATTCCCTATATCCGGGCGGCGCAGCAAATCAACCCCCGAATCAAAATATGGGCTTCGCCCTGGACGCCTCCCGCGTGGATGAAAACCAACCGCCACTATGCCGGATATCCGGACTCGATCAACGGGCTGGCGCCGGAATACAGCGCAAGAGCCGAAGGCAACAGCAACGGTTTTACCACCTCTTTCATCATGCTGAGGGGATACCTGGAGGCATACGCCCTGTATTTCACCCGCTTCATTCGCGCTTACGAAAAGGAGGGAATCGATATCTGCGCCGTACATGTGCAGAACGAACCCTACCATATCCCGAATTTCCCGTCGTGCAGCTGGCGTTCGGAAGACCTCGCCTGTTTCATCGGGAAGTACCTGGGGCCGAAGTTCGAGGCCGAAAAAATCCGGGCCGACATTTATTTCGGCACGCTGAACATTGCCGACCCCGAATACGTGCGCACGGCAATGAACGACGCGGATGCCTCGCGCTACATCCGGGGCGCCGGCTTCCAGTGGGCGGGGAAACGCTCGATTGCCGCCATCCACGGGCAATATCCTGACCTGAAGCTCATGCAGACCGAATCGGAATGTGGCAATGGCTCCAACGACTGGGCGGCCGCCGAACATACGTGGGAGTTGCTCTACCTCTACCTGACCGGCGGCGCGAACGTGTACGATTACTGGAACATGGCGCTGGATACCTCCGGGACAAGCGCCTGGGGATGGAAGCAGAACGCGCTCATATCCGTCGACCGGGCGACGGGCGAAGTGGTCTACAACCCCGAATTTTTCCTGATGAAGCACTTCAGCCATTTCGTCCTGCCCGGCGCTTTCCGTCTGGAAACATCCGGCGGAGACGACCATCTGGCGTTTGTCAATCCGGACGGGAAAATCGTCCTCATCCTCGCAAACAGGGACGAAAACGGCCGGACGGTGAAAGTCGCCTGCGAAAACCGGGTGTTCTCTCTCCCCCTGAAAGCCAAATCATTCAATACCGTGACATTCTACAACCGGTAAATCTCCGGGGAATGACGGACGGGAACTCATTTAAACAGGAACGTTTGACGCGATGAAAGAAAAGCAACCGGAAAAAGACAGGCAGCCACAGAAAAAAACGCCGGAAAATACGGCGAAGCGCGAGCGCCGTGTTTCCTTTATGCTTAATGATACGGAGCACGATGCCATAGAACGGTATTTGCAGAAATACAAAATCACGAACAGGTCGAACTGGTATCGCCGGACGATTCTTTCCCATATATGGAAAATCATGGAAGAGGACTATCCGACACTGTTCAACGAAAACGAAATGCGGCGATGACAAACTCTTTTTCAGACGAATATTTCATGAGGCAGGCGCTTGTCGAGGCGCGTCTCGCGGCGGAGGAAAACGAAGTCCCCATAGGAGCGGTCATTGTATGCGGCGACCGCATAATCGCGCGGGCGCACAATCAGACCGGACGGCTGAACGACCCCACGGCGCATGCCGAAATGCTCGCCATCACCTCCGCAACCGCTTCGCTGGGCGCAAAATACCTGACGGACTGCCGCCTGTACGTGACCGTCGAACCCTGCGTCATGTGCGCCGGAGCCATCGGCTGGGCGCAGCTCCCCGCGCTGATTTACGGCGCTCCGGACGAAAAACGCGGTTTCACGGTATATGCCCCCGGCGCACTGCATCCGAAAACGGAAGTTCGCAGCGGCATCATGGAAGCCGAATGTGCCGCCGCTATAAAAGCCTTTTTCCGGGACAGACGGTAGAAGAAGCTCCCGGATTGGATTGACAGGATAATAAACCGACAAAAACCTTTTTTCGCTTGAGCAGGGATGTTGAAAAAATAATATCATGGATTGAAGCGATAGCATTATCGGATTCACAGACAGCGTTTAAATCGTTATATATGGCCTATTATAAACGGCTGATGCGATTTACGGGTCTTTATGTCCCTTCCCCCGCCGAGGCCGAAGAGGTCGTGTCCGACGTCTTCCTTTCCATCTGGAACAGCCGGAAACAGCTGCCCGGCATTCCGAATTTTGACTCCTACATATATTCTATTGCGAGAAACAGGGCCATCAGTCATTACCGTCTGCAGCACATGGAGACGGTAGAACTGAAAGAGCGGGAGGTGGATTTGTTTTTCCGGACGGACACGACGCCGGAAGACGAACTGATTGCCAAAGAAGACATCGACCGCCTGAACGCCGCCATCAATTCGTTGCCCGACAAATGCAGGACGGTTTTCAAATTAGTGCGGGAAGACAAGCTAAAATACAGGGAAGTCGCCACAATTCTGGACATCTCCGTCAAAACGGTCGAAGCTCATCTGGCCATCGCCGTAAGGAAATTAATCGAAGCGCTGTCCCCGGATATCGGTTAAAAAAACGGCAGATATTTTGAAAAAAAAAGGTGTGTGGAGGCTTAAAATTTGAATTATGCCGGTATTGTTCAATAGAATATCGATTTTGTATAGCAATAAACCGGAACAGACCCGTTATCTTTGCCGCGTATTTTTTAATTCAATTTTATTTAATGATGAGAAACATGGAAAAATTAATTCGTATCCGGACGGGTATATGCCTGTCCATCCTTTGTATGACCGGTATGCCGGTTAAATCACAAAGTATTAAATGTATTTCCGAGCGGCTGGCAAATGAGGCGCCGGCAATGGTGCAAATCGGAAAAGAAACCCTGACGTTTGAAAAAAGCGGCAATACCTTTGTTGCCAGGCAGGGCGGCTTTGAGGCCGTTCTGACCGTCGAACCGCTGGCCACGCTTCCCGGTAAGCGGTGGAGTATGACCGTCAGCAACCGGGGGACGGCGCCCGTCGAGAATGTGACGGTCATGCCGCTCAGTCAGATCATTACCCTGGGTGATTATGCCGTCGATAAACCGCAGGTGAGACACGTCACGGGCAGCTATCACTACGACGCCACGTATCCGCCGCGCGCTTTCCGCGTCAACGAAGAACGCTTTATGACCAACGACCACTGCAAGCCGCTTACCTACGGCGGACAGTCGGCTTACGACAACGTTCCTCTGATTCAGTTTGCCCTCGCCGACGGGAAGGAAAAAGTGGGCTTCACGGCGCTGCTCGAATGGAGCGCGTCCTGGCAGATCACGGCTCAGTGGACAAAGCACACTTACAGCGAACCGATGCAGCACGCGGATTTTCATATCCTGGGCGATTACAAGCTGAACAATATCTCGGTGAAACCCGGCGAAACGCTCGAAATACCCGCCGTGCATCTGATTTATTCCCGCGGCGCGTGGGACAGTTTTACGGCCGACCTGCATCGCTACATCCTCGACGAAATCCGTCCGCCGCTCAAGGATTCGCCGTCCACCTCGCCCGTATCCTACGACCACTGGTTTGGGATTCACGAAGACTTTGACGTCAATGAGATGAAACGTCAGGCCGACCGGGCGGCGGAAATCGGCTGTGAATATTTCGTTGTCGACTGCGGATGGGCAACGCCTGTCTGGGGAGGCTCGGAGCTGGACAAAAAGAAATTTCCGAACGGGATGGAAGAACTGTCCGAATACGTCCGTTCCAAAGGCATGCTGTTCGGGCTTTGGAACTCGAACGAGATTGCGAAGGAGATGACGCACTTTCAAGAGCCCTGGGTGATGAAACGTCATCAGGAAACACTGCAACACTGGATCAATGACTGGCATATCCGCTGGATGCGGCTCGAAGGCGCTAACCTGCCGAACGGGAAAGACGCTCTCCTGAGTCAGGCTGCCATGAAGAAGCTGTACGGCGGACTGCTGCGCGAACATCCGGATTTCTATCTCGAAGGATGTCAGGGCGGCGGTACGCGTTTAGACCTGAACATGGCGAAAATGAGCCACGGCACCTGGCTGAGCGACCATACCGGCGACCCGGATGTCTGCCGCTACAACCAAACCGGCGCACTTCGCGTGTGGCCGGCGCAATACCTGAACCTGGCCGTCCGGGTGCACAGGGGGTCGGGCGACAGCGAGGCTTTCGGACACAATTTCCTGAGCCGGATGCCGGGCATTCTGACGTTCAATGGCGACATCGCCCAATGGAGTCCACAGGCAGTGGCTCTGGCCAAAAAGCACGTGGAAGTATTCAAGCAAATCCGGAAGTACAAGGAACAGCCCGTCTCGTTTCCCCTGCCGCAGCCGCGAAACGAGGATGAATGGGATGCGGTAGTCTTTGGCGACGGACAGGGCGAAGCCCAGATGCTGTTCGTGTTCCGCATGGAGGGCGACGACAGCCAGTTCCTGAAAATACCCGATGCACCGGGTAAATGGACGCTGCTGCTCAACAACGGCAACGCCCGCATGAGCAGGGAAAAGGACGGATACAGAATCACCCTGAACCGCAACAGTTCGGCATTGTGGATAAGAAAACGGTAACTTAGTGATTAGTGAATTAGTGATTAGTGATTAATGATTATACTTCATATGGGATATTTTTGTGCATTGTATTTCCCCGTCATTTGCGAACGCAGTGAAGCAATCCAGGCCGTCGCCTGGGCCTGGATTGCTTCGCTACGCTCGCAATGACGGGGAGGGAGGCCGCAATGACTGAAAAGCAATGCACATAACCATGCTGTGTGAAGTATATAATGTTCAATCCGATTATTAATCGTTAATCCTGAAAGTAGAGACGCGATGTATCACGTCTTCACGAAAACATTAATCACTAATTCACTAATTCATTAAAAACATCACTAATCATTAATCACTAATTCACTAATCATTAAAAACATCACTAATTCACTAATCACTAATCATTAATTCACTAATCATTAATTAATAACGCTATGAAGAAAACAGTTATCCTGATTGCCGCGCTGTTGCTGCACGCTGCCGCCGCAATCGCACAGACGGCTTACGAGCCGCGATTTTTTACTCAGTATTGGGAAGCAGGCGCTTTAGACCCTGCGCGTAACAGGCAATGGGATGCTCCTGCCATCTATGAAGACCGGCTGGAATACATACCCGTCGACCCGGCATACGTCCTCTACATTTCCGAAGGCGACCGGAGCAATAGCGCCGACTACTTTCAGATACATCCGCAGTACAATCCCGACGGCACGCTGACCATAAAACCGATCCGGAAAGGTCACACCGTGATTCTCTTTGTCGACCTGGGACGCACTCTTCCGGGCACTCTCGAATTTGAAGCCAACCCGTCTGCCGGCGTCGACATCGGATTTGAGACGGGCGAAGCGATGCAGCCCAAGCAGAAATACACGGCGAACGTTTCTCCCGACGGCGCGAAAAAGAAGTTCAGGCCGCAGATAAACCATGCCGGATGGGCGGGGATGAGGTATGTCTGGATTCGCTTCGAGAACGTTGCCGAACCGTTCACGCTGTACGGACTGAACGGCATATATCAGGTGCGTCCGAGCCGTTACATCGGCAATTTTGAATGTAACGACGGGATGCTGAACCGTATCTGGGAGATGTGCGCCTACTCGGCGCATGCTATCATGGGGCAGCCCGATGGCAATGACCCCGCGCCGCAGTCGATACTGCAAACCCTGTGCATGGACCGTGTCGACCGGCATCCCTGGGCCGGCGATTCGAGGGTGATTCAGAAAGCGGTGGAATATGTGTTCGGCGAATACGAGCTGATCCGCCGGGCAAACGAGCGGTTTGTACCCGTCGGCGTCCGGCCTGTACCGGTGCAGCAAACCGTCATTCCCTACACACTGGACTGGGCGCTTGCCGAGACAGACTATTTCTGGGTGAGCGGCGATTCGGATTATTTCGTGAAGCGGCTGGATGACATCCTGTCGATGACGAAAGATTTTGACCCGTATCTCAATCCCAAAAAGGGATGGTATTTTGTCGACTGGGACGAGCGTGTTGCGGAAGTAGCCGTTCAGGAAAAGGCCGCATTCTTTGCAAAATACATTCAGGTGTGCCGGGAGGCGGCCGAAGTGGCGCTGATCCTCGGAAACCGCGCGGCAGCGGACAAGCTGACCGCCAAAGCCGACGAATACACCGCCAAATGGAAGGAAAGCAATCCGGACTGGTACGAAAAGTATGACATCCATGCCCTGACGAACCTCGTCCGCGGCAAAATGCTGGAGGGCGACGACCTGCGGCGGGTCTATGAAAAAGTATACGCCGACCGTGCGCAGCGCTGCACCGGCACGCCCTACTTCGGTTTTTACATCCTGCAGGCGCTTACGCAGATCGGGAAACAGGACAAAGCCCTCGAGATGATACGCGACTACTGGGGTACGATGATACAGGCCGGCGCAACTTCCACGTGGGAAGAATGGCATCCGACCATCCAACATTCCGTGGGAGCATTGCCGCCTCAATTCCCCCGGATGGCGTGGAGCGGTTTGAGCCTGATTCAGCCGTCGGGCGCGGGGCCGGCTCAATGGCTGTTGAGCGAAATCATCGGGATACAGCCCGAATCGCCCGGCTTCAGGGATGTACGAATCGAGCCGAACATGGTTGACCTTCAATGGGCGAAAGGAACGGCCGCCACGCCGCTGGGCGCGGTCAGCGCGGAATGGAAAACCGACGGCAAAACGACGGAACTGCAGTTCGATGCGCCCCGGGCGTGCCGTTCGGTGACGGTAGTGTTGCCTCAGGGCAAAAAATACCTGATCGACAGCAGGAAAGTTACCCCCGACAGGGTTGCAAACGGAAAGGCATGGTTTACGATGCAGGCATCGAGCAAAAAAATAACGGTACTGAATTAATTTGACCGGGTAATTTCCGGCATGTCCGAATCCATCCGCCTCTCAATATTTATCCGCTGACCTCATTACCTCATTATTCTGCTATCATAAAGAATGAGGTAATGAGGTTTTTCCGGAAGGGGAATCCTGGCTTTATAACATTTTGTGCAGGCAAGCGGCAGATGTGACCCGGCGTCCCCCATCCCGTCATTGCGAGGCACGAAGCAATCCAGGCACAGGCGGCTGCCTGACGACCGTCCGGGCTGCACGGCCTGTGCCTGGATTGCTTCGCTCCGCTCGCAATGACGGGGTGGCGGATGCTCGCAAGGACGGGGGGGAGGATGCTGTTCGCAAAGATAATGGGGCGAGAAATGACGGACAGGGCGACATATCCGCTTGAAAACCTCCCTCCCGCCCCCGTCATATTGCGAGGCACGAAGCAATCCAGGCACAGGCGGCCGCCTGACGACCGTCCGGGTTGCACGGCCTGTGCTTAGATTGCTTCGCTCCGCTCGCAAAGACGAGGTGGGGGATGCTGCTCGCAAATGACGGGAAGGGGGTATCCACTTTCTTTTACGCTGTCTGTTTTTTTATTTTCAGAAAGAAATAGCGCCTCAAGAAAAATTAACCATCCAAAATGCATATTATATATATGTAAGTTTGCTTATCCAAAAAACTCGGGTTAATTGATGGGCTGTTTCGGTTTCATGATAAGGTGCGGAGGACTCCGGAAATACGATTTTTAACTATATTTGGCGGTGCGCGAGGGCTAAAATTTGAATTATGCCGATATTGTTCAATAGAATATCGATTTTGTATAGTAATAAATTGAAATAAACCCTTTATCTTTGTCCCCATATTTATGAAACACACAAATTAACTATGAGAGACGGAGAGAAATACATAAGACGATCGGTACTTAAAAACGACGGTTTTCCCGGAGACGGAAATGCCGCTGTTTGCCTGCTGTTTTCTTTCCTGAATACCTTAAATAAATTCTCCGGGAATCGCTGTTTCAGCCTGCTTTGGCACGGTCTTTGCAGAGAGAGAGAGAGAGAGAGAGAGAGAGAGAGAGAGAGAGAGAGAGAGAGAGAGATGGGCAGGCGTATATAATATATATTAATGTAAAGTGCGCACACCCGCGCGCGGGTAAAAAAAATCTACAAAAAAACAAATATCTCCAAGTTCGAATTCAGTTAATTCTTTTATTGGGGCGCTGTTTCTTTATGGAAATAAAGGACAGACCACGTAAAGGAGAGGGGATACCCCTGTCCCGTCATAGCGAACGCAGTGAAGCAATCCAGTGTATGAACAGACTGGATTGCTTCACTGCGTTCGCTATGACGGAGCGGAGCAGGATTTTTTCCGTTTCAGACTGCGACGGCCGGAATCCTGAGACGATTCCCTGTCCTGTCACTGCGATTCCCAGCCCCGTCATTGCGACTCCCTGTCCCGTCATTGCGACTTCCTGCCCCGTTATTGCGACTTCCTGTCCCGTCATTGCAACTTCCTGCCCCGTTATTGCGACTTCCTGTCCCGTCATTGCGACTTCCTGCCCCGTCATTGCGAGCGGAGCGAAGCAATCCAGGCACAGGCCGTGTAGCCCGGACAGTTGTCAGTCGGCCGCCTATGCCTGGATTGCTTCGTACCTCGCAATGACGGGACAGGGAGTTGCCATGACGGAGCGGAGCGAAATTCTCACCGTTTACGACCTCGACGGTCGGAATCCTGAGACGATTCTTACTGTTTCGGAGTGCGACGGTCGGAATCGGGAGACGATTCTTACTGTTTCGGAGTGCGACGGTCGGAATCGGGAGACGATTCTTACTGTTTCGGAGTGCGACGGTCGGAATCGGGAGACGATTCTC
>JAIRYY010000275.1 GCA_031267485.1 Tannerella sp. | reverse complement strand
TTACGTGAAACACGCCACGCTCGCGGACGGCGCCGTCATCGACTTCGACATGTCCGCCTCCCCCAACACCTCGCGCGGAACGGCGGCGGACGATTTCCCGTATTCCTTCTCGAACGGACAGGCCGGTAAAAACAGGAAGAAATAAAGAGTATGGAAGAAGAACGTTTCGACATACGGGAGGAGGCAAAGCGTATCCCCGAAAGCGACAAGGAATACGAGAACAAGCTGCGGCCGCTGTCTTTCGGCGATTTCAGAGGGCAGTCGAAGGTGGTGGAAAACCTGAAAGTCTTCGTGACGGCAACGCGCATGCGCGGCGAAGCGCTCGACCACGTGCTCCTGCACGGCCCTCCGGGACTGGGAAAGACGACCCTGTCCAATATCATATCCAACGAACTCGGCGTGGGTATTAAAATCACGTCGGGGCCTGTCCTGGACAAGCCGGGAGACCTCGCCGGGGTTCTTACGTCGCTGGATAAGAACGATGTGCTTTTTATCGACGAGATACACCGCCTCAGCCCCATCGTCGAGGAGTATCTTTATTCGGCGATGGAGGATTACCGCATCGACATCATGATCGACAAAGGCCCGAGCGCGCGTTCGATACAGATAGACCTGTCGCCGTTCACGCTTATCGGCGCCACGACGCGCAGCGGCCTCCTGACAAGTCCCCTGCGCGCCCGGTTCGGCATCAACATGCACCTCGAATACTACGACGTCGAGACGCTCACGAAAATAGTCCTCCGCAGCGCCGACATCCTCGGCATAGGGTGCGATCCGGAAGCCGCCCGCGAGATTGCCGGACGCAGCCGCGGCACGCCCCGCGTCGCCAACGCGCTGCTGCGGCGCGTCCGCGACTTCGCGCAGGTGAAAGGTAACGGCTCCATCGACAAAGCCATATCGTGCTATTCGCTGGAAGCGCTCAACATCGACCGCTACGGACTGGACCAGATCGACAACAAACTGCTGAACACCATCATCGACAAGTTCGGCGGAGGCCCGGTCGGCCTCTCAACCCTCGCCACCGCCCTGAGCGAAGACCCCGGCACGCTCGAAGAGGTCTACGAGCCTTTCCTCATACAGGAGGGCTTCATCAAGCGAACCCCGCGCGGACGCGAAGTGACCGACCTCGCCTACCGACATCTGGGGAAAAAACGCTTCCCGGAACAGGGCGCCCTTTTTTCCTGAACGCATACGCTGAATCAATAACCCCTATGAACAGACGGCTGCCGGATTAACCTGCTTTTTTTTTCAGAGGTTTTCAGAGGAAAGGAGGATGGCTATCGACCGTTTCCGGCGAAAAGGTATTATATTTGTCGGGAAAACTTTAAGAATATGATCAACAGAGAACTTATAAACCCGGAAAGCATCGTCGTCGTCGGCGGGTCGAACAAGACCTCCAAACCGGGCGGCAACTGCATCCGGAATCTTGCCGGCGGCAATTACAGGGGAAGACTTTATGCCGTCAATCCCGGCGAAACGGAAGTCCAGGGACTGAAATGCTATGCGAACGTGTCGGATATACCGCAGACGGACCTCGCCATCATATCCATCCCGGCGGCGGCATGCCTCGAGGCCGTTACCGTCCTGGCCGAAGAAAAGGGCGTCAGGGCTTTCATCATGTACACCGCCGGATTCGCCGAGGCCGGCGCGGAGGGCGGGGAACTCGAACGGAAGATTGCCGGCGTCATCAGCCGCGCCGGCGCAAGCCTCATCGGGCCAAACTGCATCGGTCTGCTGAACAGATACCACCACAGCCTCTTCACGCTTCCCATTCCCGATATGGACCCGTTCGGGGCGGACATGGTCTCCAGCTCCGGAGGGACGGCGATTTTCATCATGGAATCCGCTATAAAAATGGGGCTGCGCTTCAATTCCGTCTGGTCTGTCGGCAACGGGACGCTGACCTCCGTCGAAGACGTGCTGGAGTATATGGACATGAACTTCAACCCGGAAACGGATTCGAGAATCAAACTCCTCTACATCGAAAGCATCAAAGACCCCGACAGGATGCTCGAACATACCGGTTCGCTCATCCGCAAGGGATGCAGGATTGCCGCGATAAAATCCGGCACGTCCGAATCCGGCATGCGCGCCGCCTCGTCGCATACGGGAGCAATGGCCAACCCCGACCTGGCCGTCGAGGCGCTTTTCCGCAAGGCCGGCGTCGTCCGCTGCTTCAGCCGCGAAGAGCTGGCCACGGCCGGGGCTGTTTTCACGCTGAAGGAGCTGAAGGGGAGGAATATTGCGATTGTGACGCATGCCGGTGGGCCGGCCGTCATCCTCACCGACGCGCTCTCGAAAGGCGGGATGGAAATCCCCAAACTGTCCGCCCACCCGCTGGCGAAAGAGCTGAAAGGCAAACTGCTGCCGGGCGCGTCGGTGAGCAATCCGGTTGACATCCTGGGAACGGGCGAACCGGCGCACCTGGCTGCGGCCATTGATTACTGCGAAAGGAAATTCCGGGAGATTGACGGTATCGCCGTCATCTTCGGCAGCCCCGGACTGACGCGCGTGTACGAGGCCTACGATGTGCTGGACAGGAAGATGCGCTCGTGCGGCAAACCGATCTTTCCCATTCTGCCCTCGGTGAACACGGCGCTGGACGAGACCGATTTTTTCGTCCGGAAAGGGCACGTCAATTTCAGCGACGAGGTGGGGCTGGCCAATGCGCTGACCGCCATCCTCAAAACCCCGCGCCCGCTGGCAAACAGCCTTGAACTTAAAGGCGTCGACATCCCGAGGATACGGCACATCATCGACAGCATCCCCGAACGGGAGGGATACATTGCGCCCCGTTACGTGCAGATGCTGTTCGGCGCGGCCGGCATCCCGATGGTCGAGGAGCTGGTTTCGGACAGGTGGGAGGAGGCGCGCGATTTTGCCGGGAAGACGGGCTATCCCGTCGTCGCCAAAGTCGTCGGCCCCGTACACAAGTCGGACGTCGGCGGCGTCGTGCTGAACATCCGTTCGCCGGAACACCTGGAGATGGAGTTCCGGCGGCTGATGAAAATCCCGCAGGCCTGCTCCGTCATGATACAGCCCATGCTGGAGGGCATGGAACTGTTCGCCGGGGCGAAGTATGAGGAGAAATTCGGGCACATCGTCCTGTGCGGGCTTGGCGGCATCTTTGTGGAGATATTCCGGGACGTCGCCTCCGGCCTCGCCCCGCTCGCGACGGAAGAGGCGCTCTCGATGATACGCTCGCTGAAAGGCCACCGGGTGTTCGAGGGCGCACGCGGACAGAAAGGCATCGACGAACACCGCTTCGCGCAGATTATCGTGCGCCTGTCCGCCCTGCTGCGCTTCGCCGTGGAAATCAAGGAGCTTGACGTGAACCCTCTGCTCGCTACGGAAAACGGCATCATCGCCGTCGACGCGCGGATAAGAATCGAAAAAACGGCGACATGGCAGGAGGAATGAAGCGGCTGGCGAAAGATACAGCCATCTACGGCCTGAGCAGTATCATCGGACGGTTTCTCAACTGGATGCTCGTCCCCATGTACACCCGCGTGCTTGAAAACACGGGCGAATACGGTATCGTAACGAACATCTACGGCATCACAGCGCTGCTCATGGCGCTGCTGACATACGGCATGGAAACGGGCTTCTTCCGCTTCATAAACAAAAAAGAGGAACGGGAGCCCGTGCGGGTGTACGCTACCACCCTGTACAGCGTGGCTTTCACGTCCGTCCTCTTCCTCGCCGGCGCCCTCATATTCCTCCGCCCCTTAAGCGGCGCGCTCGGATACGGACTTCATCCCGAATACATCGGCATGATGGCGTGCGTCGCGGCGGCGGACGCTTTCTGCTGCATCCCCTTCGCCTACCTGCGCTACCGCAACAGGCCTGTCCGCTTCGCGACGGTCAAACTGCTGAACATCCTGCTGAACATCCTGCTGAACATCTTCTTCCTCGTCGTCTGCCCGCGAATACACGCCGTCCACCCCGAATGGATAAGTTTCTTCTACCGTCCCGGCTACGGCATAGGATACATTTTCATCTCGAACATATTCACGACAGCCCTGACATTCGTGATGCTCATCCCCGACATGACGCCCGGACTGCGCGCCCGGTTCGACCCGCAACGCCTCCGCCGGATGCTGCGGTACTCCTTCCCGATACTCATCCTCGGCCTGGCGGGGATGCTGAATCAGACGGTCGACAAAATCCTGCTTCCGTTCCTGTTCGACGACCGGGAGTACGCAAATTCGCAGCTGGGGATATACGGCGCATGTTTCAAGATTGCTGTCGTAATGGTCATGTTCATACAGGCATTCCGCTACGCCTACGAGCCGTTCGTCTTCTCGAAAAACAGAGACGGCGACAACCGGAAGGCATACGCCGAAGCGATGAAATATTTCATCATCTTCTCGCTCATCATCTTCACCGGCGTGATGTTCTATCTCGACCTGCTGAAATACTTCGTCGACGCGAAATATCATCCCGGACTCGCCGTCGTCCCGGTAGTCATGCTCGGCGAGATGTTCTTCGGCATCTACTACAACCTGTCCGTCTGGTACAAGCTGACCGACCGTACGCACTGGGGCGCCTGGTTTTCGATTGCCGGCTGCACCCTCACCGTCGCAATCATCATCGCGTTCGTGCCGCGCTTCGGTTACGCAGCCTGCGCGTGGGCCTCGTTCGCAAGCAACCTGCTGATGATGCTCCTCTCCTACTTCACCGGACAGAAAAAGTTCCCGGTAAAATACGACCTCCGCTCCGCCCTCGCCTACGCCGCGATAGCCGCCGCATGTTACGTCGCCGGCATGACGCCGCAAATAGATTCCATCACCCTGCGCCTCGCATACCGCACCCTCCTGCTTGCCGTTTTCATCGGGATATTCATCCGCAAAGACCTCCCCCTGTCCGAAATCCCGTACGTGGGGAAATATTTCAGGAAATATTTCCGTATATTTGCCCGCGTAATTTCCAAATACTGCAAACGATGATACATTATCTTGACCCCAAAAACGACCTGACGTTCAAGCGCATCTTCGGCGAACATGAACACCTGTGCATGAGTCTGCTCAACAGCATGCTGCCGCTGGAAAAGGATCAGCGGATAGTCAGCCTGACGTATCAGCCGGGCGAACTGATTCCGGAGATTCCCCTGCTGAAAAACTCCATTGTCGATGTGTGCTGCACCGACAACAGCGGCCGCCGCTTCATCGTGGAGATGCAGATGCACTGGACGGAGAGCTTCAAGAGCCGCGTGCTGCTCAACGCCTCCAAGGCGTACGTGAAACAGCTGG
>JAIRYY010000244.1 GCA_031267485.1 Tannerella sp. | reverse complement strand
GCAATTCTTTATTGCATCCATGGTTGACGAGGATACCGGCATCATCGGGTCGTTGAAACGGAGTTGGGAAATAACCAAAGGGCAGACGCTGAGGTTATTCGTCGTAATGCTCATCATGGCGCTGATAAGTTTCGCCGGACAGATTGCCCTGTTTGTGGGAATATTTGCCGCCATACCGCTGAACGTGCTGATGTATGGCGTTGTGTTCCGCCGACTGACAACCCCGGCCGCGTGATTTATTTGAAGGGAATAGAGAGCTACTATTCGATTGATATTAAATAATAAAATATGGTGAAAAAGCTGCTGTGAGATGGGGAAGAAGTGGGAAACAGTGAAATTGGGCAATATATTGTAGCTATTTAAAAAAATATCCTTAACTTTGCGCATTGTTTATGTGTGCGTACACAAAAATATTATGAAAGAAATGAACAACTATCGAATAAAAGACATTGCGGCAATGGCGGGCGTATCGGTCGGTACGGTTGACCGGGTGCTGCATGAGCGGGGGCGCGTTTCGGAAGATGCATTGAAGAAAGTCAAAAAAGCCCTCAAGGAGCTTGATTATCAGCCGAACCTGATTGCCCGTTCACTGGCGTCAAAGAAAGCCTGGCGTATCCTGGTATTGATGCCGTCGTTCGAGCCTGGCGAATACTGGTCGGAAGTGAGCAAAGGCTTCGATAAGGTTGAACGCGAGTTTTCGATTTATCACCTCCAGATAGAACGCCGGTTTTTCAATCAGTACGACCGGAGAAGCTTCGACATACTGACCACCGATATTAAAAAGGAAGAATGTCAGGGCGTCATAATCGCCACGCTGTTCAGCAACAGCACTTTCAAGTTCAGCCAGTGGCTCGACAGAAAAAATATTCCATACGTTTTCATCGACTCGTATATCGACAACACAAACTGCATTGCCTACTACGGCACGGATTCCTACAAGTCGGGTTACATCGGCGGACGGCTGCTTTACGAAAGTATTCACCCGGACGACGATGTATTGCTTTTTAACATACTGAGCCGGAGGCGTATTGAATCGACGCAGGTATCCATGCGCGAGAAAGGCTTTCACGATTATCTGTCGCAGTCGGGTTACAGAGGCAGCCTTTATTCCCTGAGTTTGTCGACCGGAAAGACGGAACGCAACCGGTATATCCTCGACAGTTTTTTTAGCCGGGCGGCGAACAGGGGCAGGCCCGTACGCGCAGGCATCATCTTCAACTCGCGGGTGCACGTGGCGGCAAAATATTTCCGGGAGAACAGGAGGGACGATTTCTTCCTCATCGGATACGACGCTATCGAGGCAAATACGCATTTCCTGAAGACGGGAACCGTCTCCCACCTGATTGCGCAACGGCCCGAAGTACAGGGATATAACAGCGTAAGGGCGCTTTTTCATTATCTGGCGCTGAAACAGACGGGCGGGAAGGTGAATTACATGCCTATCGACATCCTGATTAAGGAAAATATTGACTATTATAACAATTACATATAAATCATTTAAAAACAGACGAACATGGAAAATAAGTTATTCAGTGTAAAAGACAAAGTGATTATCCTCACGGGAGGATGCGGTATTCTTGGCGGCAGCATGGCCAAGCATCTGGCAGGCGAAAAGGCCAGGGTTGTAATCCTTGACCGGAACGTGGAAGGCGGGAAAGCGCTGGAAGAGGAAATAAAGGGAGAAGGGGGCATCGCCCTGTTTCTGGAAACGGATGTACTCGACAGGGATGTGCTCGGACGGAACAGGGCTGACATCCTGGCGGCTTTCGGTACGATTGACGTTCTTATCAACCTGGCCGGAGGCAATATGGGCGGGGCGACGATTCCGCCTGAAAAAACATTCTTCGACCTTGATGTGGATGCGTTCCGCAAGGTTGTCGACCTGAACCTTTTCGGAACGGTACTGCCGACTATGGTTTTTGCCAAAGTCATGGCGGATAATAAAAAAGGATGTATCATCAATATCTCGTCGGAATCGGCATTGCGTCCGCTGACACGTGTCGTCGGCTACGGATGTGCAAAAGCGGCAATCAGCAATTTCACACAGTATATGGCGGGCGAGCTGGCAACGAAATTCGGAGAGGGCCTGCGCGTGAACGCCATCGCTCCGGGATTTTTCCTCACCGAACAGAACAGGGCGCTGATGAGTAATCCGGACGGTTCGCCGACGGAAAGATGTAAAAGCGTGACGGCACATACGCCGTTCCGCCGCCTTGGCCGTCCGGACGAGCTGCTCGGCACCATACAGTGGCTTGCGAGTGACGCCTCCGCTTTTGTCACGGGGACAATCGTCCCGATAGACGGGGGATTCGATGCGTTCTCCATTTAAGCATTATTATTCACTAATTTATTATAATTCAATGAAACTGAAAGAAAATTACAAGTGGTCGTTGGTGGTACCAACAAGTATGGGCATACGTCTTACACCCGTGGCACAGGGACAACCGATACATACGAGCAGCAATCTGTTTATGCAGGCAACAAGCGCGGAGACGAACGTGGCGAACGTATCCGCCTATCTCGGACTTCCGGTCAAAGTGCTTACTACTTTCGTGAAAGGCAGTCCTGTTGCACAGTTTATCAAGGACAGTCTGCGCAGCCGTCATCTGGAGTACGAGGGCAGGGATGTCGAACAGGGAGGGCCGTGGGGCTACCGGCATCAGATTAATATTGCCGACAGCGGACTCGGCTCGCGCGGCCCGCGCGTCTGGAACGACCGCAGCGGAGAAGTGGGCAGAACGCTCAATGTAAAGGATTTTGACCTCGGCCGCCTTTTCGGACAGGAGGGCGTTCAGATTCTTCACCTGTCGGGGCTTATCGGCGCCCTGTCGCAGGAGACAAGCCGGTTTTGCCTCGAACTGGCGCGGACGGCCAAAAAGTATGACACGAAAATTGCGTTTGACCTCAACTACCGCGCCTCTTTCTGGAAAGGGCGCGAACAGGAACTGCACGACATCTTTGCGGAGATAGCCTCCATTGCCGATATTCTGGTTGGTAACGAAGAGGATTTTCAGCTGTGCCTCGGCATCGAAGGGCCGGAAGCCGGCGGGAAAGATATTGCCGCCAAGATAGACAGCTTCAAGGGTATGATTCGGAACGTGAGGAAATCGTTCCCGGGCGCGTCGGTTTTTGCCACGACACTGCGCGAAGTGGTGAATGCGAACAGTCATTTGTGGGGCGCCATCATGCTCGAAGGCGACGACTGGCACGTTATCGAACCGCGTCCTATCAATGTGCTCGACCGCATCGGCGGCGGCGACGGGTTTGTCGGCGGACTGCTTTACGGCATCCTGAAAGGGTGGGCGCCTGAAAAATGGGCGCAGTTCGGATGGGCTACGGGTGCGCTTGCCACCACGTTCCTGACGGATTACGGACAGCCGGCCGATGAAGACCAGATATGGAGCATCTGGGGCGGTAACGCGAGAGTTTTAAGATAATCGTTATTCGCGGCTAAAAAACGGGCTGTCTCAAAAGTCTCTTAGCACGCAGATAACGCCGATTTTATAGATTAACGCAGATTGCCAATTAGCTGATAATATGCATTTCGTCTAATTAATATTTATAAAAATCTGCGCAAATCCGTCCGGTCTGCGTCATCTGCGTGCTTTTGAGACAGCCTCATTATTTATCCGCAAAAAAAATCAGAAAAAAAAATCACCATTATGTTATATTACGGACAAGGCGCGCCGGCGAAGGCTTTCGGCGGCGAGGAGATTAAAAAGGCTTTATTTGAGACGTTTGACAAACTGGGAGACCGGAAAAAGGTACTTGCCATACCGCCGGATTTCACCCGTTTCCATTCGAGGGCGGGCGAACTTATGCAGTATGTTTACGAATACTACGGCGAGCGTCTGACGGATGTGCTTCCGGCTTTGGGGACGCATTTCCCGATGACGGACGCGGAAGTGGGAAAGATGTTTCCCGGAGTGCCGAAATCGCTGTTCCGCGTACACAACTGGCGCGAAGATGTCGTCACCGTGGGTACGGTTCCCGGCGAATACGTGAGGGAAATATCCGAGGGGGCTATCGACTATCCCGTGCCGGTGCAGGTTAACCGCCTGCTACCCGAAGGCGGATACGACCTCATCCTGTCGCTCGGACAGGTCGTTCCACACGAAGTAATCGGTATGGCAAACTATAACAAGAATATTTTTGTTGGCGTCGGAGGCGCGGAGTGTATCAACAAAAGCCACTTTATCGGGGCGGCTTATGGCATGGAACGTATTATGGGACGGGCTGTGGGGCCGGTCAGGAAAGCGCTCAATTACGCATCCGACCATTTCACGAACGGCCTGCCGATTGTCTACCTGCAGACGGTCGTGTCCGAAGGAAGCGACGGGCTGCAGATGCGCGGGCTTTACATCGGCGACGATTTCGAGTGTTTCGAGAAAGCGGCGGCATTGTCGCTCGAGACGAACTTCCGCATGATGGACCGGGAAATGAAGAAGGTGGTCGTCTATCTCGACCCCGAAGAATTTCGCAGCACGTGGCTCGGCAACAAGAGCATTTACCGCACCCGCATGGCGATTGCCGACGATGGCGAACTGATTGTCCTGGCGCCCGGACTGCATCAGTTCGGCGAAGACCCGACGAACGACAGGCTCATTCGCAAATACGGTTACGTCCATACCCCGCAGGTGCTGAAATATGTCGAAGAAAACGAAGACCTGCAAAACAGTCTCGGCGTTGCCGCCCATTTGATTCACGGGACATCCGAAGGGCGGTTCCGTATCACGTACTGCCCCGGACACCTTACGCGCGAGGAGATAGAAGGCGTGGGGTTCAATTACGCGGAGCTGGACGAGATGACGAAGAAGTACAATCCCGAAAAGCTGACGGACGGCTGGAATACGGTCGACGGCGAGGAGGTGTATTACATCTCCAATCCCGCGCTGGGGCTGTGGGCTTACCGGGAACGGTTTAAATAGAGAAATAAAACGAAATGAAACGACTGAAAATCATTGCCGACGACAAAATACCGTTCCTCCGGGGCGTGATGGAGCCTTATGCAGACATCGCCTATCGGCCGGGAGCCGGAATAACGGCTGCGGACGTGAGCGACGCCGACGCGGTTTTTACGCGCACGAGGACAAAATGCAATGAAGCCCTGCTGAAAGGCAGCAGCGTGAAACTCATTGCCACCGCCACGATCGGGTTTGACCACATAGATACGGCCTACTGCGATGCGGCGGGCATCCGCTGGGTGAATGCGCCGGGATGCAACTCGTCGTCCGTGCAGCAATACATCACGGCCGCTATCATGACGCTGGCGAGGGAGCGGGCGCTGAAACTGCCGGAGCTGACGCTCGGCGTAATCGGCGTTGGCAACGTGGGAGGCAAGGTCGTCCGGACGGCGGAAGCGCTCGGCATGCGCGTATTGCCGAACGACCCTCCGCGGGCGGAACGCGAGGGTGCGTCGACCTTTGTCGCGCTCGACCGGCTGCTTGCCGAAAGCGACATCGTAACCTGCCATGTCCCGCTTGCAAAGGACGGCGTCTACAGGACGCATCACCTCGCATCGGACGGTTTCTTCGGGAAAATGAAACCCGGCGCCGTCTTCATCAACTCCTCGCGCGGGCCGGTTGCCGACGCCGAAGCGCTGAAGCGCGCCATGCAATCCGGCCGCCTGTCCGCCTGCATCCTCGACGTGTGGGAGGGCGAACCGAACCCCGACCGCGACCTGCTGGACAGCGCTTTCATCGGCACTCCCCACATTGCGGGATACTCCGCCGACGGCAAGGCGAACGGAACGGCGGCCTGCATTCGCGAGTTTTGCCGCTTCTTCGGCCTCGACATCCTGCCGGACTGGTATCCCGAAGATATTCCCGTCCCCCCGGCGCCGATGGCAATATCCCTCGACGGCAGCGGAAAGTCGAACGAACAGATTATCCACGAAGCCGTCGCGCACACCTATCCCATTCGCGAGGACAGCGACCGGCTGAAAGCTTCGCCCGAAACATTCGAGGAACAGCGCGGAGGATACCGCATACGCCGCGAATTTGGGAATTTCACCATCCGCCCGGTCAATATCGGCGAAGATGCCGTAAAAGCGCTCCGCGGCATCGGATTCAGGATTGTTTAAAAGACGGCAGAAACGACAATGATTCGAAAGGCAATTCCCGAAGATGCCGCCGCCGTGGCGGAAATATACAATTACTACGTCGTGAACACGGTCATCACGTTCGAGACAAACCCCGTACCGGTAGCGGAAATGCGGGACAGAATCCTGTCCATTTCCGAAAATCACCCGTATCTGGTATGCGAGGAAGCGGGACGCATATCCGGCTACTGCTACGCATCCCCGTGGAAGCGGCGCGAGGCATACCGCCACACGGTGGAATCGACGGTCTACGCAGCCCCGTCGCATCAGGGCCGGGGCCTGGGCGCACGGCTCATGAAGGCGCTCCTGGAAGAACTGAAAAAAACGCCCGTGCACGCCGTCATCGCGTGCATCGCCATTCCAAACCCGCAAAGCGTGAAACTTCATGAAAGACTCGGATTCCGGCAGGTATCCGAATACAGGGAGGTCGGCCGCAAGTTCGACCGGTGGATTGACGTGGGCGACTGGCTGTTCCTGCTGCCGGCGTAAAAAAAAAGATGGGAACACGGAACGTTTCGTCCATTGACAGGAACATATTCAGGCTTGCCATCCCCAATATGATTTCAAACATCGTCATCCCCATGCTGGGTATGGTCGACATCGCCATTGCCGGACGCACCGGCGAGGACGTAAACATTGCCGCGCTTTCCATCGGGACGACGATTTTCAATTTCATCTACTGGAACTGTGCATTCCTCCGCATGGGCGCGAGCGGCATCACCGCCCAGGCCTATGGCGCCGGCAATTTCAGGGAATGTGCCAATATGCTCGTACGCGCCCTGTGGCTTGCTTTCATCATGGCGCTGCTCCTTGTCGCTTTCCGCAAGCCGGTTGGCGATTTCTCACTTTACGTCATGCAGGGAAGCGATGCCGTTCGACGATTAGCCGGCGAATATTTTTTCGCGCGTGTATGGGCCGTTCCCGCATCCATCTCCCTTTTTGCCGTTCAGGGCTGGTTTATCGGTATGCAGGACGCCAAAACGCCGATGATTATTGCGATTATGTCGGTCGTTATGAATGCGGCGTTCAGCCTGCTCTTCGTTTTCCGCTTCGATATGGGAATCGCCGGCATAGCTTATGGCACGGTAGTCGCGCAATACATCGGTTTGCTGTCGTCATGCGCCCTCTGGTTCGTGAAATACCGCAAATACATGCCATATTTCGACCTCCGGGAATCGCTGCGTTTTGAGCCTGTCGCGCGGTTTCTGCACGTCAACAAAGACATTTTCCTCCGCACGGCATGCGTCGTCGCCGTTTATACGTTTTTCACCGCCTCCTCGGCGCGTTTCGGCGACACGATATTGACGACAAACGCCCTGCTCATGCAGCTGTTTACCCTCTTTTCCTATATGTCCGACGGCTTCGCATACGCCGGCGAGGCCCTTGCGGGACGCTTCGTCGGCGAACGCAACCCCGACATGCTGAAACGCTACATCCGTCGCCTGACAGGCTGGTCGCTCGTCATCGCCCTCCTGTACGTCGCCGTCTACCTCATCGCCTGGAAAGAAATACTGATGATTTTCTCGCCCTCGGAGGAAGTCGTAAACATGGCCGGACAGTACATCGTATGGATCATCGCCGTTCCCCTCGCGGGATGCATCCCCTTCATGATAGACGGAATCATGATAGGCGCAACGAAAACAAAACTGCTGCGCAACACCGTCTTCCTCTCCACCCTGCTGTTTTTCGGGACATTCTGCGCCCTCTCCCCCACACTGGGCAATACGGCGCTGTGGATATCGTTCCTCGTCTTCCTCCTTTCCCGCGGCATCCTGCTGTACATCTGCTCCGACCGGCTGAATGTGAAAAAAATCATGGAGTAAGGCGGCGCCGGCTCGCCCACTCGAGCGGATGGCTCGCCCACTCGAGCGGATG
>JAIRYY010000162.1 GCA_031267485.1 Tannerella sp. | reverse complement strand
ACGACTGCGACGGGAAATTCATCTCATCGCTGATTTGCTGGATGGTCATGGTCGTGGATTTGAGCAGGGCTTTGGCTTCGAGCATCACGTATTCGTCAATCCATTCGTTGGCGGATTTACCGGTACTTGCCTTAATGATTTGCGACAGGTATTTCGGCGAGAGGCTCAGTTTTTCGGAATAAAAACCCATCTGCCGCTGCTCCCGGTAATGGTTTGAGACAAGATTCAAGAACTTTTCCGCGAGTCGATTGTGCGGCGATACCGTTTCGGGTTCCGGTAACAGGTGAAGGCGATACCCCGACAGATAGAAAAACACCAGCGTGAGGTGCTTCACCATTTCGATTCGATAAGGGTTGTCGGTTGTCTCGAGCAGCCTTTTGAACATGTGACAGTACGTTACAACCATTTTCACGTCCTGTTCATCCAGCGGGATATAAGGATTTTCGTTCACGCGGAGGGCCAGTTCCAGGCGTTCCTGCATTCCGGAAAACAGGCTGTCGCCGAATTGTCGCGACGTGACAATGGCATAGCCCGCATAATCTTCACTGACGTACTCGTATTGCAAAATCTGCCCCGACGGAACGATAACAAGGCAGGGCGCCCGGGTTTCGTAAGAACGCATGTTTATTCTGCCACGCGTCGTTCCCTGCGTGCAGATTATCATCGTGGTCATATCCACCTTGAAGGGATATTTGAAGTCCGGCAGCAGCGTAATGTCCTCAAACAGCATAAAATCGTCGTTGAGGGACAGGCACTCTATTTTGTCCTTCAAGTCGTCCTGCCAGTTCAGCGGCGTAATATCCTTTTTCATCTGTTTCTAATAAATTTCCGCAAAGGTATGGTTTTTTTCATTGAATCAAAATAAAAATACCGACCTTTCATCCAATTATAAGAAAATTTGACCTTGCGGGGGAGTGACGGCGCCCCTACCTTTACCCCCTTTTTTAACAATTAAATTTTAAAGATTATGCTGGAATATTCATTGCATGAAAACCTGCTGACGGAACGCAAGGACGACTACGCGGCACAAACACACAGTAAAACGGTTTATACCCGTGAAGAATTCATCAACCTGATGCTGCAGCGCGGCACGCTGGTGACAAAGACCGACATCGTGGCGGTACTCAACGACGTGGAGGAAACCGTCGCTTACATTGTCAAAAACGGCGGGATGGTCAACCTGCCGCTCTTAAACATCTCATTCTCCATTTCGGGCGTATTTGACAGCGTCATGGACACGTTCGACCCCCATCGCCACAAGCTGCACGTCAACGTCGGCAAGGGCGTCCTCCTGCGGGATGTGGAAAAAGAAGTGAAACTCATAAAGGTAAACGCCCCTTCGCCGCAACCGCAGGTACTGGAAGTCAAAGACAGCATAAGCGGCAGGGTGGACGAAATCCTGACATCCGGCGGAGCCGTCCAGATCGAAGGTCTCAACATCAAACTGGCCGGCGACAAGGACTCGGTCGGCCTGTGGTTTATCAACGAAGACGGCTTTCAGACGCAGGCCGTTACCATCATCACCAACAAGCCGGCGCAAATCATCGCCCTCATCCCGCAGCTCGCCGACGGCGCCAACTATCAGGTGAAAATCTTCACTCAATATTCGAGCGGCAAGAACTTGAAGGAGCCGAATACAACGGTTTACGGCAAAACGCTGACGGTCGAATGACGGCCGGCCATTCTCACCTCTGCGTGAGAGATGTTCTCACGCAGAGGCAGATGGTCCTCTCACGCAGAGGTGAGAGGACTTCTCACGCAGGGGTGAGTTTCGGAACGCTTCGTCGCGACGCCCGGCAGGCGGGATGATATTGACGCCGGCATTCATGCCGGCGACTCTGCTCTTGAGTGATATTGTAAAACTGCCGGCCGAAAAGACGGCAAATGACTTCGTGCAACCTCATGCCTGCCGCCACGCATCCATATTCTTTGCGCACAATTAAAAAATATGCGCAATTTATCCGCTAAATCATCGAAAATACGAAATCATTCACTATTTTTGCGGCCGATAAAAATGAGCATGGGAACACAACAGTTATTTGCCGGCTCATTTTTATTTTTGCAGTATACGTAATATTAACTATTAAAACTGATATAAATGTCTTTGAAAATTATTGTACTGGCAAAACAGGTGCCGGATACTCGCAACGTGGGAAAAGATGCCATGAAGGAGGACGGAACTGTAAACCGCGCCGCCCTTCGCGCCATCTTTAACCCCGAAGATCTGAATGCTCTCGAACAGGCGCTGCGCCTGAAGGAGCGGTATCCGGGCACGACCGTCACCATTCTGACGATGGGGCCGGGACGCGCTGCCGAAATCATCCGCGAAGGGTTATACCGCGGAGCGGACAATGGCTGTCTCCTGACTGACCGCGCTTTTGCCGGAGCCGATACGCTGGCGACTTCGTACGCCCTGGCGATGGCTATCCGGAAAATCGGCGATTTCGACCTGATTATCGGCGGACGGCAGGCTATCGACGGCGATACCGCGCAGGTGGGGCCTCAGGTGGCGGAAAAACTGGGACTGTCGCAGATTACTTATGCGGAGGAGATACTGAATATGGCGAACCGGCGGATAACCGTGAAGCGGAATATTCCGGGAGGCGTGGAAATTGCGGAAGGGCCGATGCCGATTGTCATAACCGTAAACAGTTCGGCCGCGCCCTGCCGCCCGCGCAACGCGAAACTGGTGCAGAAATATAAACGCGCCCTGGGCGAACAGGAAAAGGCGGAGTTTGCAAAGAACGGAAAGGAACTGCCGTACGCGGAGCTGTATGAGAAACATTCCTGCCTGAACATTGTGGAATGGAACGTGGCCGATGTAAGCGGCGATGTCCGGCAATGCGGACTGTCCGGTTCGCCCACCAAAGTGAAAACGATACAGAACATCGTCTTCCAGGCCAAGGAGAGTAAATCCATCACCGGTTCGGACGGCGACATCGACGAACTGATGGCGGAACTTATTTCAAATCACACAATCGGCTGATGCGCCTGTTAAATAAAACTTTACAAATCAAAAACGATGAATAATTTATTTGTATATTGCGAATTGGAAGACGGCATCATTGCCGACGTAAGCCTCGAACTGCTGACGAAAGGCCGTTCGCTGGCCAGCCGGCTGAATTGCCGGCTGGAAGCCGTTGTGGCGGGAAGCAAACTCGACGGTATCGAAAAACAGACGATGCCCTACGGCGTGGATAAACTGCATGTCTTCGACGACGACAGGCTTTATCCCTATACCTCGCTTCCGCATACCTCCATCCTGGTGAACCTTTTCAGGGAGGAAAAACCGCAGATATGCCTCATGGGAGCTACGGTGACAGGGCGCGACCTCGGGCCGCGCGTCTCTTCGGCGCTCGGAAGCGGTCTGACGGCCGACTGCACGTCGCTGGAAATCGGTTCGCACGAAGATAAAAAACAGGGTAAAACATACGAAAACCTGCTGTATCAGATACGCCCCGCGTTCGGCGGGAACATCGTTGCGACGATTATCAACCCGGAGCATCGCCCGCAGATGGCGACCGTACGCGAAGGCGTCATGAAAAAAGAGGTTTACGACCAAAATCACAGCGGCGAAACCGTTCGCTATGACGTGAACGGATACGTTTCCGAAGCGACGGATTTCGTGGTGAAAGTCCTGGAACGGAGGATGGCAAAAGCGAAACACAACGTGAAAGGAGCGCCCATCATCGTTTCCGGCGGGTATGGCGTAGGGTCGAAGGAAAATTTCCAGCTGCTGTTCGACCTCGCCAAGGTTTTGAATGCCGAAGTGGGAGCTTCGCGCGCCGCCGTCGACGCGGGATTTTGCGATCACGACCGGCAGATCGGACAGACAGGCCTCACGGTAAGACCCAAGCTGTACATCGCGTGCGGCATATCGGGACAGATACAGCACATTGCCGGCATGCAGGAAAGCTCCCTCATTATTTCAGTCAACAGCGACCCTGCGGCGCCGATAAATTCCATCGCCGATTATGTGATAACCGGTACGATAGAAGAAGTGATTCCGAAAATGATTAAGTATTATAAGAAAAACAGTAAATAAAAAATCATGTCAAATTTTTATACAGACACCCCGTCGTTAAGACATCATTTGCATCATCCGCTGATGCGGCGTATCGTGGAATTGAAGGAACGCGATTTCCGGGACAGGGACGAGTTCGACTATGCTCCCGTGGATTTCGAGGATGCTATGGACAATTATGAGAAAGTGCTCGATATTGTCGGCGAAATTTGCGACGAGATTGTCGCTCCGAATGCCGAAGATGTGGATCACGAAGGTCCGACGGTCTCCGGCGGGCGCGTCGCATACGCCGAAGGAACGCGGCGAAACCTGGACGCTGTGCGCAAAGCCGGGCTGATGGGCATCTCCATGCCGCGCCGTTACGGCGGCCTTAACTTCTCCTTCGTCCCCTACATAATGGCCGCCGACATGGTGTCGCGCGCCGACGCGGGATTCGGGAACCTGTGGGGATTGCAGGACTGCGCCGAGACGCTCTACGAATTTGGAAGCGAAGACCAGCGCCTGCGCTACATCACGCGCGTATGCGCCGGCGAAACGATGTCGATGGACCTTACCGAACCCGATGCGGGCAGCGACCTGCAGTCGGTTATGCTGAAAGCCACCTGCGACGGGGTGGGGGACTGCTGGCGTCTGAACGGCGTCAAGCGGTTTATCACAAACGGCGATTCCGACATTCACCTCGTGCTTGCCCGTTCGGAAGACGGGACGAGAGACGGGCGCGGCCTGTCGATGTTTATCTACGACAAAAAAGATGGCGGCGTCGACGTGCGCCGCATCGAAAACAAACTCGGCATAAAAGGCTCTCCCACGTGCGAGCTGGTATACCGCAACGCGAAAGCGGAACTTTGCGGCGAGAGACGCCTGGGATTGATAAAATACGTCATGTCGCTCATGAACGGCGCGCGCCTGGGCATAATGGCGCAGGCGGTCGGGATATGCGAGGCGGCCTGGCGCGAAGGCTACAAATATGCCTGCGAACGCCATCAGTTCGGCAAGGCGATTATCAACTTCCCGGCCATTTACGAAATGGTTGCCATGATGCGCGCCCGTACGGACGCATCGAGGGCAATGCTCTACGAAACGGCCAGATACGTCGACGTATACAAAGCCCTGGACGACATCTCCCGCGAACGCAAACTTACGCCGGAGGAACGCCAGGAACAGAAGACGTATGCCAAACTTGCCGATGCCTACACCCCGATGGGCAAGGCCATGAGTACGGAATACGCCAATCAGAATGCCTACGACGCCATACAGATACACGGCGGTTCGGGCTTCATGAAAGACTATGCCTGCGAACGCCTCTACCGCGACGCGCGCATAACGAACATTTACGAGGGAACGACGCAGTTGCAGGTCGTAGCCGCCATACGCCACGTCACCACAGGCACATACCTGAATCAGTTGCGCGCATACGCGTCGATCGCGTACAGGCCGGAACTGGACGGTTACGGGAAACGTCTTGCCGTAATGACCGGCATATACGAAGAAATGGTCGCAACCGTTACCTCGGTGAAAGACAATGAATATCTTGATTTCATGGCGCGCCGCCTCGTCGAATCCGCCGCTTTCTGCATCCTCGGATACCTGCTGCTGCAGGACGCGGACAGAGACGCTTCATTCCTGAAATCCGCCGACATATATATAAACTTCGGCGAATCGGAAATCCGCAAAAACCGCGACTTCATATCCCGCTTCAATCCCGAAAACCTGAACTCATACAGGCAGGATCAGAATTTCAATACGATCGCGGCGAATGTATAAGCGCCTCCGTCTTTCGTTTGTTCTATAACGATTTTCTGTCCGGAATAGTCCCGGTCATGTCCGGCCGGCCAGGGAGGGAAAAAAACAGGGATGCGTCAAAAGTCTGATTTCCGGTTTTCTGACCGTTCAGGACTTGTGACACATCCCCTCCTGCAGTGCAGGTGTGTGTGGTATTTGCAGGTATCAGTATCCGCGGATGGCTTCGATGCCCGGGAGGACTTTGCCCTCGATTGCTTCGAGCAGGGCGCCGCCGCCTGTCGACACGGAGGATACGCCGTCCGCCAGGCCGAATTTGTTGACGCATGCTACGGAATCGCCGCCGCCTACCAGCGAGAAAGCGCCGTTTTTCGTTGCTTCCACCACCGCTTCGCCGACAGCGCGGGAACCGTGCGTGAAGTTCTCAAATTCAAACACGCCCGTCGGGCCGTTCCACAGGATTGTTTTTGAATCCCGGATGACTTCCGCGTATATGGCTTCCGTCTTCGGGCCTATGTCCAGACCCTCCCAGCCGTCGGGTATTTTGTCGGCGTCGGCGTAATCCGTATTTGCATCGTTGCTGAAGCTGTCGGCGATTTTGGCGTCGGCCGCAAGGATGAGACTGACGCCTTTTGCCTGTGCCTTTTCAATCAGGCTGAGGGCCAGTTCCAGTCTGTCTTCCTCGCAGATGGAGTTTCCTATTTTGCCGCCTTTCGCTTTGGAAAAGGTATAGGTCATGCCTCCGGTGATGATGAGATTGTCCACTTTGCCCAGAAGATTTTCGATGATATCTATCTTTGAAGACACCTTGGAGCCTCCCATGATGGCGGTGAAGGGGCGGGCGATGTCGTTCATCACTTTCTCCACGGCCTTTACTTCCCTTTCCATGAGGTAGCCGAACATCTTGCTGTCCGTATCGAAATAAGCCGCGATGAGAGCTGTGGATGCATGTGCGCGGTGAGCCGTCCCGAAAGCGTCGTTGACGTACGCGTCCGCATAGGAAGCGAGCGTTTCCGTGAATTTCTTCTGACTTTCCTTCACCGCCTGTTTGGCCGCCTTTTTTTCCTCATCGGTGGCGTCTTCGGCAAGCCCGCGCGGTTTGCCTTCCTCTTCGGCGTAAAAACGGAGATTTTCGAGTAAAAGCGCTTCGCCCGGCTGCAGCGCCGAAGCCTTGATTTTCGCCTCTTCGCCGATGCAGTCGTTTGCGAACTGAACGTCCATACCCAGAAGTTCCGACACGTGTCCGAGGATGTGCCGGAGTGAAAACTTGTCGGCAATGCCTTTCGGACGCCCAAGGTGAGACCCGATGATGACGCTTCCGCCGTCGCCGATGATTTTCCTGAGGGTAGGTAATGCCGCACGGATACGGGTATCGTCCGTGATTTTGAACTGCTCGTCAAGTGGCACATTGAAGTCCACGCGTATAAAAGCCTTTTTGCCGGCAAAATTGTAATTTTCAATTGTTTGCATAATATAATATTTTAATTAACGGTTATATCCGGTTTTTTGCGTGTCTGTAACCTGTCACGCAATGTTGCCGCAAAGTTAGGAAAAAAACGGGAAAAGTATTCAGCGGTTCGTTATAAAAATGCATTAATCCGGACGAAAACCGGCGGCGATTCACTCGTGTCCCGGGGGGGTACGCCCGCAAATTCACAGCCCCGGCATCTCCTCTTCGTGAAAGCGGGCTGCAAGGAAAGCGAGCAAACCGCTTATCCGCCTTATGCCGTCCATGGTCTCCGCACTTATTTCTTTCTGCTGCATTTTCAGCATCATATAGCCGTAAATAGCCGTCAGGCAGGTTTCAATCTCGTTCATTTCCGCTCCGCCGGATTTGGAACGCAACTGCACGATGGCGGGCAATGTCTTGTAGTAAAGCGAGCCGTAGACGGTCTCCTGCGGGGACTTCAACAATCTCGGATGCAGGCCGGCAAGCTCCGCCATTATATTCCTGTTGAGCTGGATATGTCCCTTTTCCGTTACCCCCTCGATGCGCATCATGTCAATCAGTTCCCGGTACCACTGACGAATCTCCCGTTTCACCTCTTCCGGCTGACTGTATTGCGGCATCACGCGCGATTCAATCTCCTCCATATCAAGATGACAGGCGCGTATCAGGTCTTCCACCTGCCACATGTATATCAGATATTCCACAATATTTTCTTTTCTCTTTTGCTGTGCTATAATCATTGACTGCTGTTTTTGATGCGCAAAGGTAAAAATATATTTTTAATTTGACTGTACTTCACGCGGGGCGTTTTTATGAACGGTGAGCGAAGTAAATTCCAGGGCAACCGCATCAATATTTATCACAAATATATCCGACGCCCGAGAGTTGAGAGTTGAGAGCTGTAGACAACATTCCCGATTGATTTTTCATTGAAAAATCAATATGATTTAAGGTTTAATTGCCCGAATTACCAGGCAGTAATGCGCCATTACTAAGCAGTAATGCGCCATTACCAGGCAGTAATGCGCCATTACCAGGCGGTAATGCGCCGTTACCAGGCGGTAATGCGCCGTTACCAGGCGGTAATGCGCCGTTACCAGGCAGTAATGCTCCATTACCGGGCAGTAATGCGCCGTTACTAAGCAGTAATGCGCCATTACCAGGCAGTAATGCGCCATTACCAGGCGGTAATGCGCCGTTACCAGGCGGTAATGCGCCGTTACCAGGCGGTAATGCGCCGTTACCAG
>JAIRYY010000099.1 GCA_031267485.1 Tannerella sp. | reverse complement strand
GGAGATTGCAGAATCGGTCGGCTATGAATACCATTCGCATTTTACGACGGCTTTCAAGCGAAAGTTTGGCGTTTCGCCGCAGGAATACAGGGGAAGGAAGGGGTAAAACTTGCGGTTTTGACGGGCTTTACTGCGTTCATATTTGACGGACGCCGCCGTACTTTTTATTCCATCTCTGTTTTTCCGGCGTGTCAAGCGGTTGATTTTCTCCGATGATGCAGCCGGCAAACAAATCGTGTATCATGTCCAATCAATCGGTCATAATTTCATACTCGGTTCCCGCAAACCAGCGATCCAGGATCTCGTCCGCTTCCGCCTCAATTTCGGGCGTGATATGCCTGCACACTTTTTGATACACATACGCAATCGAAACAACTTCGTCTATCCAGCCGATAACCGGCAAACGCCTGGCCGAAATCAGGTCAACAGGCAATACCAGATAGGACAGCGCCGAAATAATCAGCAACTTGTCCGCTTTCGGCGTATCGGGACTTTTCAGTACACAGTACAGCAACAATACCGGACGGCCGACAATCCGGCCGACAGTTCCGGCATAATCGAAAATGTTGTCTTTCAATACCTGATAATTAAAAATACTCTCCTTCGTTTTCATATCTGTTTATTTTATGTATTTTTCGCACTTGAGCGGGACAAAAAGAATCAGTTTCTCTTACCGTTTTTATCCAAAAACAGCGGTAAAGATAGCATTTTATTTTTTATATTTGCAGCTTGAAAGTAAAATCAGAAAAACAAAAGATGATGCTGTGTAAGAGGAATTTTTATTTGATACTTATCTGTCTTATTAGTCCGGTGTATGTTGCAGCTCAGGAATCAAAGCTGCCCCCTCCAACAATGAAATCGCCGGGATTAATCACCTTATCGGATTTTCATCCCGGTAAGGTGTATGGAGATTCGTATGAAGAGATGCTGAAACAGAGACAAGGGAGTAAGACAAAAAAAAATCTGTTTAACGGCAAAGGATCAAAGTTTATTATTCCGGCAATCTTTATAGCTTATGGTACGGCGGCGCGTTTTGATGAATTACCCGTGCGACAGTGGGATTACGATATAAACAATGAGATACGGAAACGTGCAGGCAAACATTTACCTGTCGATAACTATCTTGAAGTAGCTACCCCTCTTCTTGCTTTCGGACTTGATTTTATTCCGGGTATAGAATCCAGACACAATTTAAGGGACAGGACATTGATTATGGCAACATCATATCTGATAACAGGCGCAGTAGTGTGGACAATTAAAGAGACCGTACCGGTAGTGAGACCCAGAGGGTGGCTCGACGATGCCTTTCCTTCAGGCCATACGGCTATTGCAATGACCGGAGCGCATATAATGTACAAAGAATATAAGGATGTGTCGCCATGGATTGGAATCTCCGGTTATGTGATGGCAGCAGGTACGGGTTTTTTCCGTATGCATAATAATGCCCATTGGTTCAGTGATGTCGTAATGGGAGCAGGCGCAGGTCTGCTTAGCGCTGAAATCGGTTATATGATGCTTCCCGTGTGGCATACCCTGTTTGGTTTTGAGAGCGGTGACAGAGCTATATCGGCTCTCCCTGTTATTGGCGTACAGAATTACGGAATAGCCTTTGTATATCAGTTTTAACCGTTTTTGTCAAAATAAGTACCGCTTCCTAATGGGTTAATTAGAAATAATTAGTATTTTTGTTGCATTTGATAACTAAACTATTATAAAGAAAAATTGTGATATGGTGAAAAAGAACTATAATTCAGAGCTTCAGACAACAGTTGTTGGAAGCAGTGTTAATGTAAGGGATTTAAGAAAGTGTACAAACAGATTTTTAGCCCTGTCATTATTATTTATATTTGCAGGCATATTAAAATCAGATGCCTGCACAGGTCTGTTAGTTGGCCGGAAAGCATCAACTGACGGCTCCGTGATGATTTCATACTCTGCGGATTCACATTCCTTATACGGAGCGCTTTACCACTGGCCTGCTGCCGTATGGCCTGAAGGCGCTATGCTCGAAGTGGTGGAGTGGGATAGCGGAAAACCGTTAGGCCGGATTCCCCAGGCAAAACAAACCTACAATGTAGTGGGAAATATGAACGAGCATCAGCTGGCTATTACCGAGAGCACATTTGGCGGTCGTCCCGAACTGGTAGACGCCACAGGCATGATAGATTACGGCAGCTTGATTTATATAACGCTGCAACGAGCCAAAACAGCTCGCGAAGCCATTAGCGTCATGACAAACCTCGTGCGTGATTATGGTTATTGCAGCGGAGGGGAGAGTTTCTCCATTGCCGACAAGAACGAAGCCTGGATAATGGAGATGACAGGTAAAGGCGCCGGAAATAAAGGCGCATTATGGGTTGCCATACGTATACCCGACGATTGTATCGCTGCACATGCCAATCAGTCACGCATACAGCAAATACCTTTCAATGATAAGGAAAACTGCCTGTATTCGCCCGATGTAGTATCATATGCCCGTGAGAAGGGATTTTACAAAGGCGATGACCGGGATTTCAGTTTTGCAAAAGCCTATTGCCCGTATGATTTCAGCGGATTGCGCGCCTGTGAAGCCCGTGTATGGTCATTCTTCCGCAAATATGACGATTCAATGAATAAATACGAGCAATTTGTACGCGGTGACGTCACCCGTGAACCAATGCCTTTGTACATAAGACCAAACCGCAAATTATCTCTGGAGGATATCCGGAACGGAATGCGCGACCATTACGAAGGCACTTCAATGGATATGACAAAAGATCCGGGCGCAGGTCCATATAAGTCGCCTTACCGGTGGCGTCCCATGGATTTCACCGTTGACGGTAAGAAATACCTCAATGAGCGCGCTATTGCAACTCAACAGACCGGTTTTGTAATAATTCCGCAATTGCGTAACTGGCTTCCCGATGCCATAGGCGGTATATTATGGTTTGGAACGGATGATGCCGACATGGCTGTTTTCAATCCTGTTTACAGTTCATCGTTAAAAACTCCCGAATGTTACCGCGCAGGCAACGGCGATCTTTATAATTTCTCGTGGACTTCGGCTTTCTGGATACACAACTGGGTTGCCAATATGGCATACGGCAAATACAGTTTTATGATACGGGACATTCGCAAAGTGCAGCAGGAGCTGGAAGATAGTTATCAGCAAATCGTTCCGGCAATCGATAAGGCAGCTGCCGTGATGTATGAAAAGAATCCTGATGAAGCGCGCAGGTTCCTTACCTGGTTCAGCGAATCGACGGCTAACGCTGCAACCGAACGGTGGAAAAAGCTCGGTGAATATCTTCTTGTAAAGTATATCGACGGGAATGTAAAGAAAGAAGAGAACGGAGAGTTTAAACGTAACCCTTACGGAATGCCGGTATCGCCTGATTTCCCCGGGTATGACGAAGATTATTACCGTGAGATAGTAAAATCGGCCGGTAAAAATCTTGAGGTAAAGTGACACGGTAAATAAAAAATAAATCTTTAAATCGTAAGAAAATGAAGTCAAAAAAACTAATCCTGGTATTATGCATTCTTTCAGTATCTCCGGCAGGTTTTGCGCAAAGTAAAACCACCGCTAAGGAAACCGCAACCGCAAAGACCGCGCCTGCAACTATCCTGAAGCCCAGTGGAGAAAAGGGCGTTTCATCAATAGGAGGCATATTGGGCTATGGCGTTGATAACAAGTCATTCCTTATAGGCGTTGATTTCCGGTATAATCTCAGAGACAAGATACGTATGGCGCCTTCGGTGTCGTATCTGTTTGAAAAAGATAATTTAAGTACATGGTATATGAACATGGACTTCCATTATCTTACACGTATAACAAATAAGACGACCGTTTATCCTGTCGGGGGATTAGGCCTTTCCGTCTGGAAATATAATTATTCCACAGTTCTCTGGGATATTGACGATACGGTAATCCGCCTTGGCCTTAATCTCGGATATGGTGTGGAAACACGTATAACGGACGACATACTGATCGGCGCGGAGTTCCGCTATAACCTTACCGCCCAAAGGAAATACGATCAGGCAATGTTTGCATTTCGCTGCGCTTATTATTTCTGATTAATGGCAAAATCCAAAGTCGTATATGTTTGTTCCAACTGCGGGATGGAATCGCTCAAGTGGGTTGGTAAATGCCCATCATGCGGCGAGTGGAACTCATTTGTTGAGGAGACGATATATAAAGAGCCGCAGTCGCAGCGTTCCATCAAAGGTCTTGACAAGAGTGACGCCAGGCCCAGGCTGCTTCGCGATGTCAGTTCCGAAGAAGCCCCGCGGATAGATTTGAATGACGGCGAGCTGAACCGTGTGCTTGGCGGCGGTCTGGTACGCGGATCGCTCGTGCTGATTGGCGGCGAGCCGGGTATCGGTAAATCAACCCTTGTACTGCAAACCGTTCTGCAGTTGACAAACCTCAGAACGCTGTACGTTTCAGGCGAAGAGAGCGCGCAGCAGCTTAAAATGCGCGCCGACCGGCTCCTGCCGGCCGGTAATATGGATAATTGCTACATCTTGTGCGAAACAAACCTCGAACAGATATTCGTTCAGGCGCAGAATATAAAACCCGACTTATTGATTGTCGACTCCGTTCAGACGCTTTTTACCGGAGTTGCCGAATCATCGCCCGGCAGTATCACACAGATACGCGAATGTAGCGCACTGATTCTTAAATATGCCAAAGAGACCGGTACGCCGGTCCTGCTTATCGGTCATATAAACAAGGAAGGAAGCATTGCCGGGCCAAAGGTGCTGGAACATATCGTCGATACGGTGATTCAGTTCGAGGGCGACCAGCATTACATGTACCGTATACTGAGAAGTATAAAAAACCGTTTTGGCAGTACCTCCGAGCTTGGCATCTATGAGATGCGCCAGAACGGACTGCGGCAGGTCGGTAATCCGTCCGAACTGCTGTTGACCGGAAATCATCAGGGACTGAGCGGTGTCGCCATTGCAGCCGCAATAGAAGGAGTCCGTCCGTTCCTGATCGAAACGCAATCACTCGTAAGTACGGCAGTCTACGGCACGCCACAGCGCAGCCCCACCGGTTTCGATATACGGCGGATGAACATGCTTCTGGCAGTGCTCGAAAAACGCGCCGGCTTCAAGCTCGTACAAAAAGATGTCTTTCTCAACATAGCCGGCGGACTGAAGGTGAACGACCCGGCGATAGACCTTTCGGTCATAAGCGCCGTCTTGTCATCGAGTCTCGATATAGCGATAGACCGCACTACATGCCTTGCAGGCGAAGTCGGTCTGTCGGGCGAGATACGTCCCGTGACGCGAATCGAACAACGTGTACAGGAATCCGAAAAATTAGGTTTCTCCACTATTATCGTTCCCTCGATGAAAGGCCTGGAATCGCTTAAAAGCCACATCAGGGTTGTGAAAGTAAAGAAAGTAGAAGAAGCCTTTAAAGAATTGTTCGGCTAATAATTAACTGTATGATCCAGGAACTGCACTTACGCATATTGCCCGCAGAGGCGGCAAACGAAGACACACTGAGAACGGCAGTATGCCGTGAAACAGGCGCTACGGCAGAATCCGTGAAAGCCGTCAGGATATTAAAACGCTCCATAGATGCCCGTCAGAGAACCGTCTTCGTAAACATCACATTAAGAGCATTCATTAATGAAGAAGAGCCGCAGGATGACATATTCCGGAAAATAGAATATAAAGATGTAACCGCTGCTTCAAAATCGGTTGTGATAGTAGGAGCAGGGCCTGCCGGACTGTTTGCCGCGCTGCGTCTTGTGGAACTGGGTCTCAAACCGGTAATAATAGAGCGCGGTAAAAACGTGCATGACCGCAAAAAAGATATAGCGCTTATAAGCCGCGAGCATAGCATAAACCCCGAATCAAACTATTGCTTCGGCGAAGGGGGAGCGGGAGCATATTCCGACGGGAAGCTATATACGAGAAGCAAAAAGCGCGGTTCGGTGGAACGTGTTTTAAATATATTCCATCAGCACGGAGCCGGTGCATCAATCCTCTATGACGCACATCCGCATATAGGAACAGACAAGCTGCCCGGCATCATCGAGAATATGCGCGAACAGATAACCGGTTCGGGAGGCGAAGTACATTTTGAAACATGTATGGAATCGCTTATAATAAAAGACCGCACGGTAAAGGGAGTCAAAACGCGGTGCGGGAAAGACTTCCCGGCGTCGGCGGTCATACTCGCAACGGGACATTCCGCGAGAGATGTATATCGTTATCTGTCGTCCGTCAAAATAGCCGTCGAGGCCAAAGGCATAGCCGTCGGCATCCGTCTCGAGCATCCCCAACAGTTGATAGATCAGATACGCTATCACAGTAAAGAAGGCAGGGGCGACCATCTGCCTGCTGCCGAGTACCGGTTTGTCACACAGGCGGGCGGACGCGGCGTATATTCATTCTGCATGTGTCCCGGAGGTTATGTAGTCCCTGCGGCGAGCGACCGGGAGCAACTGGTCGTAAACGGAATGTCGTCCTCAACCCGCGGTTCACGCTGGGCAAATGCCGGAATAGTTGTAGAAGTAAGCCCCGGCGACATACTGTCGGGCAAAATAAAGTCCGGTATAACGGGGGAGGAGAAGGACGCTTACGGCAAAGAACTGCATGTAATGACATTCCAGGAACAGCTGGAGCGCGTCTGCTGGCTGAACGGAGGAATGAAGCAGACTGCGCCTTCGCAACGCATGGTCGATTTCGTCAATAAAAAAAATTCCTCCGACCTGCCCGCTTCCTCTTATGCTCCCGGACTGCTGGCCTCACCCCTGCATTTCTGGATGCCCGAACCAATCGTGAAATCATTGCGCGAAGGATTCCGGTCATTCGATAAAGTATCGGGCGGTTTTCTGACAAACGACGCAGTAATGATTGGCGTTGAAAGTCGCACATCATCCCCCGTGAGGATACTCAGAGACCGCGAATCCATGCAACACATAGAACTGAAAGGCTTATATCCGTGCGGCGAAGGGGCCGGATATGCCGGAGGAATAGTCTCGGCGGCAATAGACGGAGAAAACTGCGCAGAAAAGATTGCATCAATATTAACCTGACCGACGCAGTCGGATATAAAAAAAATCACTGCAATTATAATTTTTTTTGACTTTGTTGCAACGGTAGTCAAGCCGGTATTATTCTTAACCTGAGTTCGATATAATGAGTGTAACAATTTTAGAATAAGCCACTTATGTTAATAGAAGCAAAAGTATAACCCGGATTCTCCGTGTCGAACTTGTTTTGCAGGATTAATTTATAAT
>JAIRYY010000065.1 GCA_031267485.1 Tannerella sp. | reverse complement strand
TCGCTATTAATATTATGTATAAAATCGATATTCTATATCAGAATATCGATTTTAGTGGCTCGCCTGCAAAAACGGGTGTTCAGTCTAAATTTTAATTTTGTATTTCTTATTTTAGTAATGTGAAATAAATAACATGTAAAGAATTCTCTGTCCCGGACGGGGCTCTCAAAAGCCGAATCCCACCGTCATTGCGAGGAGGAACGACGAAGCAATCGCCGATACACGCAGGGATTGCTTCGTTCCTCGCAATGACGAATCGAGACTTTTGAGACAGCCCCGTTTTTCTGTCCCGGCGGGACAGAATGTCGGTAGAAAAATTGACCGCAACCAATTTCCCGCGTGCCGTCAGGTACGCTATGTAACTGTCACCACATTCCGTACCTGACGGCACGGGGTTGGATGGACATCTGGCGTTTTCTACCGACATTTTGTCCCTGACGGGACAAATCATGTACTTCAGTTTGCTTATAACCATTATATATTATTTATTTCACGTTATTATATTGAGCCCGACATGGTTTTGTGCATTGCTATTCATTGCAGTCTCCCTCCCCGTCATTGCGAGGAACGAAGCAATCCAGGCACAGGCGACGACCTGGATTGCTTCCTTCGTCGCAATGACGGAAGAAATACAATGCACAAAAATATCCCGCATGAAGTATAATGATTAATGGTTAGTGATATCCGATAACCATTAATCACTAACCATTAATCACTAACCATTAATCATTAATCACTAATCATTAATCACTAACCATTAATCATTAATCATTAATCACTAATCACTAACCATTAACCACTAATCATTAATCACTAATCATTAATCACTAATCAAGATTCTTTTCGTCAATTCGCTGTAGGCGTCGATGCGGCGGTCTCTCAGGAACGGCCACCAGCGTCGTACCTGTTCGCTGCGATTCATGTCTATCTCGACGACGGCCATATCCTCCCCGTCATCATTCAATTGCGCGATTATCTCGCCCTGCGGGCCGCATGCGAAGCTATGTCCCCAGAAACGGATACCGTTTGTCTGTCCTGAAGGGTCAGTCTCGTGTCCGGTGCGGTTGACGGCGATGAGATGCAGCCCGTTCGCAATCGCATGACCGCGCTGAACTGTCTGCCAGGCATCCTGCTGACGCAGTTTCTCCCCGTCGCTGTCGTTGCTCTCCCAGCCGATTGCCGTCGGATAGACAAGCAGGTCAGCTCCTTTCAGCGTCATCAGGCGGGCGGCTTCGGGAAACCACTGATCCCAGCAAACGAGAACGCCCAGTATGCCGACGGATGTCCGTACCGGTTCAAAACCGGAATCTCCCGGCGTAAAGTAAAATTTCTCGTAATATGCGGGGTCGTCGGGAATATGCATTTTGCGGTATTTACCGGCAATCGAACCGTCTTTCTCGAACACGACAGCCGTATTATGGTATAATCCCGGCGCGCGTTTTTCGAAAAGGGACGTGACAATCACGACTTTCAGCTCCTCCGCCAGTTTCCCGAACCGTTCCGTTGACGGGCCGGGAATCGTCTCCGCAAGGTCAAAAATGTCGGGGTTTTCCGTCTGGCAGAAGTACAGGCTGTTGTGCAATTCCTGCAAAACAATAAGTTCCGCACCGGCAGAAGTGCATTTGCGGATTTTCTCCTCCAGTCTCGTTATGTTATCTTCCGTATCCGCCGTATTACGCTGTTGTATCATTCCTGTCTTCATCTTTTTTTATGCTTTAAAAATACAGGGCGTAAAGGTATGAAAAAATATGAAACGAGAGGAAACTTTGGGGGCGCGAGGACAAATCGATTGGCACATACGATGATATTCAGAGAAAAATTACGTACTTTTGCATATTCAAACAAAGGCTTATGAACGAGATAGAATCAAAAATCAACCGGATTCGCAAAGAACTGGAGCGGCACAACCACAATTATTACGTGTTGTCCGCGCCGACCGTTTCCGACAGGGAATTTGACGGCATGATGAAAGAACTGCTGGCTCTGGAAGAACAGTATCCCGAATATGCGGATTCCCTGTCGCCCACGCAGCGTGTGGGGAGCGACCTGTCGAAGGAATTTGAACAGGTGGAGCATCAGTATCCGATGCTGTCGCTGGGGAATACCTATTCCGAAGGGGAGATACGCGATTTTTACGAGCGCACGGCGCGCACGCTCAACGAACCGTTCGAGATTGTTGCGGAGCTCAAATACGACGGCACGTCCATATCGCTCATCTACGAAAACGGACGGCTGTCGCGCGCCGTTACCCGCGGCGACGGAACGCGCGGCGACGACGTGACGGCTAACGTAAAAACCATCCGCTCCGTTCCGCTGAAACTGCAGGGAGACTGTCCCGAAAAATTCGAGATACGCGGCGAGGTATTGCTTCCCTGGGCCGAATTTGAACGCCTTAACAAAGAACGCGAGGAACAGGAGGAACCGCTTTTTGCGAATCCCCGCAATGCCGCGTCCGGCACGCTCAAACAGCAAAATCCGGCAGTCGTTGCCGAACGGCGACTGGATGCCTACCTTTATTACCTGCTGGGCAAATCGCTGCCGTCGGACACGCATTGGGGCAACCTCGCGGCCGCCCGCTCGTGGGGTTTCAAAATACCGGATGTAATGCGGCTTTGCGGGAGTTTGCAGGATTTACTGGATTATATCGGCTACTGGGACGCGGAACGGAAAAATCTGCCGGTTGCCACCGACGGGATTGTCTTTAAGGTGAACTCCCTGCGCCAGCAGCGTTTCCTCGGCTTCACGGCAAAAAATCCCCGGTGGGCCATTTCCTACAAGTTTCAGGCGGAAAGGGCGGAGACGAGGCTCAACTCGGTCTCCTATCAGGTCGGACGCACGGGCGTGATTACACCCGTCGCAAACCTGGAACCCGTACAGCTGGCCGGCACGGTCGTCAAACGCGCCTCACTGCATAACGCCGATATAATCGCCGAACTTGACCTTCATGCGGGCGACCTCGTCCATGTTGAAAAAGGCGGCGAGATAATCCCCAAGATTGTAGGCGTGAACAGAGATGCGCGCTCCATGCTCATGGGCGAAAAGGTGACGTTCATCGCCCGCTGTCCCGAATGTGGGACGGCGCTTGTCCGCGAGAAGGGAGAAGCCGGACAATACTGCCCGAACATCTGGGGGTGCGCCCCGCAGATAAAGGGCAAAATTGAGCATTTCGTGACGCGGCGCGCGATGAACATAAATATCGGACGCGAAACGGTCGAAGACCTCTACAACGCCGGATATGTGCACAACACGGCCGACCTCTACGCGTTAAAATTCGCCGACCTGATGCGCCTGGAACGGTGGGCGGAAAAAAGCGCGCAGAATCTGCTCGACAGTCTCGAAGAATCGAAAAAAGCGCCTTTCGAACGCGTGCTTTACGCGCTGGGCATCCGGTACGTGGGCGAAACGGTGGCCAAACGGCTCGCCTACTCGCTCCTTTCCATCGACAACATCGCGAAAGCATCGCCGGAAGAGTTGACGGACGTCGACGAGATAGGGCTGCGCATAGCGCAGAGCGTCGCCGGATATTTTGCCGACGAACGCAACAGGACGCTGGTGAACCGGCTGAAAGAATACGGCCTGCAGATGGAGGCGAGCGCAAAGGTACAGACCCTGCGCACCGACCGGCTCGGCGGCCGGACAATCGTCATAAGCGGAACGTTCGCCCGTCACTCGCGCGACGAATACAAATTAATGATAGAGCGGCACGGCGGCAAAAACGGCAGTTCCATCTCCGGCAAGACCGACTGCGTCCTGGCGGGAGACAATATGGGTCCGGCAAAACGGGAAAAAGCCGGCCGGCTCGGCATAAAAATTATGAGCGAAACGGAATTTTTAAAACTGATCGACGAATGATACTGACTAATTATTTTTTAAACAGAGAACTGCAAAAACTCATTCTCAAGGCTTCCGGCAGACCTCATCTGTACCGTTCCATGAATGACGTGAAAAACATCCTGTTCATCTGCGACGCAAAAGACTGGGATACCGGCCGGCACTGCATCGAGCAGCTCAAATCGATGAACAAGACGGTCAACACCGCCATTTACGCGCCAACGGCAAAAGACGTCCCGACGTGGTATTCGAACTACCTCCTGCTGCGCGCCGACAAAGACGTGAACGTGTGGGGATTCCCCGACAAGAGCCTGCAACGGCAGTTCTACTGTCTGCCCGCAGACCTGATACTGGATTTTTCCGGCGAACAGTCGCCTGCAATGTACTACCTGCTGCTGCAGCATCCGTCGACATTCAAGGCCGGCATCAAGCGCTCGGAGAACTCCCGTTATGATTTCTCCATCATCCCGCCGGAAGATAAAAATGATTTCCGGTATTATTTCGACCAGCTGTTAAGCTACCTGCAAACCATCGCATCCAAAAAATAACGGGGCATATTTTGCATTTTTCACGACTTGCACTATCTTTGTCGTCCGAAACAAACAGGTTACTATGGCAAGCATGGATTTACGCGGAATGGGTGTTGCCCTGATAACGCCATTCAAAGAAGACGAAAGCATAGACCATGAGGCATTAATCAGAATGATTGATCACCTCGTGGAGAACGGAACGGACTATATCGTCGCCCTGGGCACGACCGCCGAAACGCCGTCACTGTCCGAAGAGGAAAAGAAAGAGATAACCCGCATAATCGTGGAACGGGTGAATCGCCGCATCCCCGTTGTCCTCGGCGTCGGAGGCAACTGCACGCGAAATGTGATATCACAAATCGAACATACGGACTTCCGGGGAATCGACGCGATACTGTCCGTCGTCCCCTACTATAACAAACCTTCGCAGGAAGGGATATACCGGCATTTCAGGGAGATAGCGAAAGCGTCGCCGCTCCCGGTCGTACTGTATAATGTGCCCGGACGCACGGGAACGAACATGACCGCCGCAACGACCCTCCGGCTGGCACGCGAATGTGACCGCATAACCGCCATAAAGGAGGCATCCGGCAACATCTCGCAAATGGACGACATCATAAAGAACAAACCCTCCGAATTTCAGGTCATTTCCGGCGACGACGGCATCACTTTCCCGCTGATAGCGTTAGGCGCCACAGGCGTCATCTCCGTCATCGGCAACGCCTTCCCGAAAGAATTTAGCCGCATGGTCAGGCTGACGCTTCACGGCGACTATCAGAACGCGCGCATCATACATTCCCGTTTCGCCGAACTGTTCGAACTGCTGTTCGTCGACGGCAACCCCGCCGGCGTAAAAAGCATGCTCAACATGATGGGATTCATCGAAAACAAACTGCGGCTGCCGCTCGTCCCCACGCGCATAACCACATTCGAAAAAATACGGGACGTCCTCAACAAATTGAACATAAAAGTCAAGTGACGGTCTTTTTTTCATCATGAAATCATTAAGCAAGTACGCCAATGTGCAGAGGGAAAATACACATTGCGTACCTGCGGTACGAAAAGAACGGTGATGCATTTTTCTACCAACATATTGTCCCGTGAGGGACAGAAAAACGTGGCGCCATTGTCCCGTCAGGGACATAAAAACGGGACACCCCTGTCCCGTCAGGGACAAAATGTCGGTAGAAAAATGCCGGATGTACATCCAACCCGTGCCGTCAGGTACGGAATGTGGTGACAGTC